>JANODS010000405.1:0-4134 GCA_031412835.1 Acidobacteriota bacterium
CATGAGCCGACGGCGGAGATTGTGATGGCGGATACGCCGGGGGCGACGAGCGTGAATTGGGGCGATATGAGTTTACGGGGGCGCGGAAGGGGATGTGGGGGGCTTCAGAAGTTCGGAGCAGCGGCAGCGCGGGCACAACAACTGAATCCATCCGCCCGATCCGCGGTCCCATCTCAAAGGGATCGCGGTGCTGGTCCTGAATCTAAACTAGTGGATCCAATTCGACTCCGACGTAAGCCTCAACGTACTCTTCCCCATGGCAGCCATAATAGGCAACCGTTCGCGCCGTAAAATCGACATCGTAGCGAACAACGCCAGCAAGCCAAGAAGAAGCTAGGAATTCCTGAAACGTACTCTCTCCGATTTGATCCGTCCGTATCGCAGAAATCAGAGCCTCCCGGTTGAACCTGGGGACGTCCATCATGCCCGTCGCTAATGGTGTGCCCTGAACCACCACGGGTCCTTCCTTCGTTAGGAAGAGGCTTTGGCACGCGGGTAGAAACCAGTAGTTTCGCGTCACTCCCGCCTGCCGCAGTATCTCGGCCAGGCAAGGGAAGCCCCCTACTTTAGGCCGAATCGCCATTGCTGATCGCTGCGCAGCTTCCAACGTTTCGATTGCCTTACTCATGCATCCTGCTCCTCATGTGTTTTGTGATTGTGGAAATCCGCTGTGACCCATGCCGCGATCTACTGGATTGGTTCCGCCTGAATTTGGTGACGCTCAATCAGCTGCGAAAGCAGGCGTTGCAGTGTCGCTCTTTCGTCGTTCCGCAGGACGCCGAAAAACGCCTGATCGTTACGGTCGGCGATCTGCTTCAACTGAGGAAGGACGCGGCTACCGCTCCGCGTTAGAGAGAAAAGCCGAACGCGATTGTCCTCCGGGCTGGTAGAGCCCGCGATCCAGTTCTTGGCTTCGAGTTTGTCTATCACCTTGGAAACCGCTCCGCGCGTCAAAGCCAGGGTCTCCGCGAGTTCTCCGGGCGTAATCCCCGACCGTTCCTCCACATGGCACAGCAAGACCCATTCGGCCACCGAGGTACGTCTTGCTTGCAAGGCGCGCTTAAACTCGCCCGAGACTTCGTTGGACACCCGCCGGAGCCAGTAGCCGAGATGTTGCTCCAGGCCAGAGGCCGCTCGCCGGGAGATGGTTTCCATGGAAACCATTATGCTTTCCATGGAAACTACTTGTCAACCGGAAAACTCCCGACTCCTGACTGCCCAGGAACCCAACGCCAGACTTAACTTACAGTGGAGGGTGCACCTAGCTAACGATCAACGGCGCTCTGTTTACAAACCGGTCGTGGCGACGGGAAAATGATCGACCCTTACTCCCCGGGAGCCAATCGGACTGATTCGCCGGGGCATGGCGTCGGCGCATCAGGGAGTCACGGACGGGTTTCTGAAGATGCCGAATCCGCATGTTCGACGGCGTTAGCGTCCGGCGATCTGGCCGAAGACGCGGAGGAGGTTGCCGCCGAGGAATTTGCGGATGCGGGGCTCCTTCCAGCCTCGGCGAAGCATGGCTTCGGTGAACATCGGGTAGTCTCGGCAGTCGCGCATCTGGCGGGGAAGTGTCGGGCCTCCGTCGAAGTCGGTGCCTAAGATGACGTGGTCTTCGCCAGCGATCTGCGTGGCTCGCTCGACTACGTCGAACCATTGGTCGATCGTGTACTTCAGCTCTTCGGGAGCGTCAATGCCGACCATCGGGAAGGTCGGGGCGACGAGCTTGTCGATCTCAGCTAGAGTCATTTCGGCTTTGTCCTTCTTGACGTCGGATCGGTCCCAGAAGGGCTTGCCGGCTTGCTTCGTTCGGTAATCAAACATAGCCCGGTTGTGGAACTCGTTGCCGATGTGGAAGCCGATTAAGCCACCCTTCTTGGCTAGTTTTTCTAGCGTTGCTTCGGTCATCAGACGGGGGATGTTGTTGCGGGAGCGGAGGCCGTCGTGGGTCGAGACAACAGGGGCGTCGGAGAGGGCGATGGCCTGTTCCGCGGTCTCGGTGGAGGCGTGGGCGATGTTGATGACGATGCCGAGTCGGTTGCATTCTTTGACCACCGCGCGACCGTGTTCGGTGAGACCTTTAAAGCGGGGGATGGCGCAGCAGGAATCGGCGAAGTTGTTCGTATAGTTATGGGCGGGGAGTTGGAGACTGCGGAGGCCGAGTTGGTGGAGCATCCGGAGGATGCCGAGGTCGCCATCCATATCAAAGCCGCCTTCGAGGTCGAGGACGGCGGCGATCTTTTTCTGCTTTTGGAGAGCTTGGATTTCGGCGACGTTGCGGGCGATGCCGATGGAGGCGGAGTTCTTTTCGACTTGGCGGTAGGCGAGGTCGATGAGGCGAAGGGCCTGCTTGGTTTCCAGGTGGCCGGGGTAGTAGTCCTCCGTGATGAAGAGCGTGAAGAAGAGGGCGTCAAGGCCGCCTTCCTTGGCGCGGACGAGGTCAAAGTGGCCGTCCTGGACGCGTTGGCCGATGTCGCCGCCGTGATAAAGCTGGCGGGTGATGACGTGGACGTGGGCGTCAAAGACGAACATCTGTTCGTGGAGTTGACGGGGCGTCAGGGCGAGAGAGGTGAGGAACTTGCGGCGGTTCATGCGGTTTGGAGAAATGGCGTTGCGGGGGCGCGATAGGTTATGGCGAGGCCGGGGGTGGCGACGGGCTGCTTCGAGCGGATGGATTCAAAGGCTAGGGCGAGGGTGCCGGTCGTGAGCAAGGTTCGTTCGGGTGGATAGGGTTCGCGGCCGGTAAGAATGAGATCTTCGATGCAGTGGACGAGGCCATCGAAGTGCGGGAGGGGACGGGTTACAGAGGGGGGGCCGAAGAGGGTGGTCTGGACACCGGCGGGGGTTTGGAGGGCGACGGTGCGGTCGTTGCCGGATGGGGTGAGCATGAGGGCAACGGTTTGGAGACCGTCGCGATAGCGCAGGTGGAAAAGGACGGGTTTTTGGGCGGTTTGTTCGATGGTGCCCTGCTTCGACGCGGGGTCGAGGGCCCAGGCGGCGTCGAGGAGGGGGCGGGCCCAGGGGTTCTGGGGGAGCCAGTTCCAGATGGCTTCGTTCGTGAGGGTGTGGACGTGGGTGATACCGGTTTCGCCGCCCTGGCGACGTTCGACGAGGCACTGGAGGGATTCGAGAAGATGGAAGCTGTAGGCGTCGAGGGGGCCGTAGCCGATGGCGGCGGCGTAAGTGATGAGCGTTTCGAGTTTGGGTTGGAGGGCGGGAGCGCGGCTGGTGACGGGGAGGGAGGACCCGGCGAGGAGGGGGATTTTAAGCTTCCGCGCGCGACGGAACATGGCTTCGGCTTTGGGCCAATCGTAGGAGAAGTGCTTGTCGAAGAACGTGGGGACGGCGCGACCGGATTGTTCGTAGACGTCGAGGATTTCGTTGAAGAGTTCGAAGCGGGGGTAGAGGTGCTGGCCGAGATCGTTGAAGGGATAGTTGCCGTGTTCGCCGATGAAGACCACGCCTTCGACGGCGAATTTGCCGGTGCCGAGGGTAAGGGCTTCGCGGATGGTGGGGTAAATCTTGAAGCCGTGGCGGGCCGCGAGGTCGCGGGACATGTCGTTGGCGGGGACCTGGGCGGTGTAGAGGGAGACGAGGTTGAGTCGGGGCGGGGTCCAGACGTCGTTGGCGGAATGACCGCCGAGGAGACGACCGCAGATGACGTCGGCGTGAGAGAACCAGCGGTACTCGGTGACAATGGCGGCGATGCGTTTTCGGGGGCTGGGGGCGAGGCTGGCAAGGAACTGTCGACGAAGCATTCTGTTTTCTATTATGCATTTTTGTTTTTGCATTGAAACGCGGATGCGAGTAAAGTTTGGGTATGAAATTCTCACGCCGTCATTTGATGCAGACAGCCGGGGCGTTGCCGCTGGCCGGAGCGGCTACGGCCGCGGAGGTGACCCCGGACTATCTGGCGCAGTTGGGTGTGGCGCCGATTATCAATGGGGCCGGGGTCTATACGATGATGACGGCGAGCCTGATGCGGCCGGAGTGCGTGCGGGCGATTGCGGCGATGTCGACGAAGTTTGTGCGGTTGGACGAGTTGCATGACGCGGTGGGAAATCGGATTGCGAAGCTTTTGGGGGCGGAGGCGGCGATGGTTCCTTCGGGCGCGGCGGCGGCGCTGACGGTGGG
>JANODS010000406.1:0-8047 GCA_031412835.1 Acidobacteriota bacterium
GATCAAAGGCGCATGCGCCTCTGGTCCCTGTTTAGATCACATCTGAGGGTTGAGCGCAAGGGGGGTTCGGAACAGGGTGGGTTTGGCGCTGGGCGCGCAGCGTTTCTCCGAGGCTGCGCACGTCGCTGGAGGGCGCTTGGGCCCATTCCACCACCAGAGGCAAGCGCGCTCCGCGAAGGCCCGCCACCAGCAGGCTGGCGGGCAACGGACGGCTGATCAAAAAGCCCTGCACCTGGTCGCATTGCAAGTGGGCGAGTAGCTGGAGCTGCTCCCGCCGCTCCACTCCTTCGGCCACCACTTGCAGTTTCAACTCGTGCGCCATGGCGATGAGGCCTTTTGCAATCGCTCGCGCTCGGCTGTCAGCCGTGAGGTCGGCGACAAAGTAACGGTCTAACTTCAGCGTATGGAACGAGAACTTCCGAAGATAGCTCAACGACGACATCCCGGCGCCGAAATCGTCGATCGAAAAACGGATGCCTTGCCCGCTGATGCTCGCGAGCACCTGCGGCGTCCGCTCCACCGCTTGCAGCATCGTGCTTTCGGTCAGTTCCAGTTCCAGCAGTTGCGCGGACATGCCGGTCTCGCGCAAAATGTCTCGGACGAGCTCCGCAAAATCGGGATTCTGCAACTGTCGAGGAGATACATTGATCGACATCAACGTGGGCGGGAGACCTTGGTTGATCCAAGCCATATTCTGCGCACAGGCCGTTCGCAGTACCCATTCGCCGATCTCGTTGATGATGCCCAGGTCCTCGGCGAGCGAGATGAATTCGGTGGGGCCGATCAGCTCCTCCGCCGTTCGCTGCCAACGGGCCAGCGCTTCGACGCCGGTGATTTGGCCTGTGTTCAGCGCCACGACCGGCTGGTAGTGCAGCAGCAACTGGCCTTGGCCGAGCGCTCGGGTCAGGCTGCTTTTCAAGTCGAGCACTCGCGAGTTCGCCGCCCGCATGCTGGCGTCGAACAGTTGCACCTGCCCGCGTTGCTGAGTCTTCACGTGGTACATCGCGGTATCGGCCATGTGCAGCAGCTCATCGGCCGTGGCGGAGCGGTCATGGCCCATCACGACGCCGACGCTGGCCCCGCTCATTACTTCCTTGCCGGCTAAATCATACGGATATCCCAGCGCATCGCGGATGCGAATCGCAATCCGCAGAGCCTCGTCCGTATCGGTCACCTGCTCCAGCAGAACGGCGAACTCATCGCCGGCAAAACGGCTGACCATATCCATCGGCCGGACGCAGCTGCGCAACCGCTCGGCGACGCCGAGTAAGAGCTGATCTCCGGCCAAGTGGCCCAGACTATCGTTGATGATCTTGAAGCGGTCCAGATCCAGAAACAGCAAGGCGAACAGGGGCACCGGTTGCCCGTGGGAGGCGTTGCGAGCGGTGAGTTGATTCAGCCGGGCCATCAAGAAACCACGGTTCGGCAACCCCGTTAGCTTGTCGTGGAAAGAGTCGTGCAACGAGTTGCGATCGGCGTCGATCACTGAGGTCATGTCTCGCAGGGAACCGGCCAAGGCGATCGCCCGGCCCGCCTCGTTGCGCACCGCGTTCGCTCGAGCCGAGACCCACAGATACGTCCCATCCTTCCGGAGGAGCCGATGCTCGTTCGAAAAGGTCGCGCCTCCGCCTTTCAGATGGTTGGTAATATCGGCGCGCAGTTGGTCGACGTATCCGGGATGAACTCGGCTCATCCACTCTTCGACGTCGGCTCTGATCTCGCTCGGTTTACAAGCCAGGAGCCGGGCCCAGGCCGCGTTAACGGAGAATTCGCCAGTGGTCAAACTCCAATACCAAAGGCCGTCGTTTGAGCCTTCCGCCGCGACTAACATCCGCTGCCGATCCAGCTCGCGCCGGGCCTCCCCCGCTTCCGTGGAGACGCTGGGTTTGCGAAACCAAATTGCGACGCCGGTGACGAGCGCGGCTCCGGTCAACTCGGCCGCTCCATAGACGAGTTCAACGGCGCCAAGCCGAATCGAGGCCACGCCGATCCAGACGAGCAGCATCGGGACCGCCAGAAAGGAGAACCACTCCTTCCACTTCGGCAGTAGCCACGTGCCACCGATCAGGATCAGCACCAACTGCGAGAGCTGGTCCAGACCGCCAACGGCGGCCAAGCGCAAACCAGCATGGCCGACGATGAGGGCGCAGAAGAGTTTGGTGATCGAAGGGTGGAATCGCTCTTCCACATCCCGCTTCCACAAGGTAATGCTCGCCGCCACCGAAGCGGCACCCAACAAGGCCGCCAGTCCTTGGTGGAGCGCCACCGCTGGCTGGGTGAGGAGCTCCAGGAACAACGGCAAGGCGTAGCACAGGCCGAAGAGTGGAAACACCACCCGTAGGGGAGCGACCTGCACTGTTGTGCCTGGCTGAACACACCTCTGGACCATGCCTTATGGGACCACGGACGAGCGGCCTAGTCCATGAGTCGGTTGGTTCATTTCGGCATAGGACCGAAGTACCGCTATCGCCTACGGCGGCAACCTTAGTTAGGCTAAGATTCCTTTCACCACATCGCCGAAAACGTCCGTGAGCCGGAAATCTCGGCCGGCGTATCGGTACGTCAATTGGGTATGGTCCAGGCCGAGGTTATACAGCATCGTGGCGTGGAGGTCGTGAATGGAAACGCGGTCTTCCACGGCTTTGAAGCCGAAATCGTCGGTGGCCCCGTGGGCGATGCCCCCTTGGAAGCCGCCGCCGGCGACCCACATCGTGAAGCCGTAAGGGTTGTGATCGCGGCCGGTGCCGCTTTCTGAGACCGGCGTCCGACCGAACTCGCCGCCCCAGAGGACGATCGTATCGTCCAACATCCCCCGCTGCTTCAAATCCTGGATCAAGGCCGCCGCCGCTTGATCCATCGCTGGAATTTTCTTCTGATAGGCTTTTTCGATGTCCTTGTGGTCGTCCCAGTCGCCTAGACCGACGTTGACATAGCGAACCCCTTTTTCGACTAGGCGCCGGGCGAGCAGGCAGCCGTTGCCGGACTGATTTTCGCCGTACATCGCCCGGGTGGCGGCCGATTCTTTGCGGATATCAAAAACGTCCATCGCTTCGAACTGCATTCGATACGCCGCTTCCATGGATTTGATGCGGCCGTCGAGGAAATCGTCGGCTCCGAAGGAATCGTTGAAGCGCTTGTTGAGCGCTTGGACCGCATCGAGTTGCCGGCGTTGTTTGGCGGGGTCCAGATGGGTATTCCGCAGATTTGGAATCATCTTCTCGGGATCGGGCTCGGCGTTGGTGACCGGGGTGCCTTGGTGCTCGGCGGGAAGGAAGCCAGCGCGGGTGGCGGACCCGCCGAGCGCCGAACCGTTGGCGGTCAGCGAGACAAAAGACGGTAGATTCTGATTCTCCGAACCCAGGCCGTAGGAGATCCACGAGCCCATCGACGGCCGATTCAGCAATATGGAACCGGTGTGATAGAGGCTGACGCTGGGCGTATGGGTCGGGTTGAACGAGTACATGGAGCGGATGACGCAGATGTCGTCGATGACGCCGTTGAGCTTGGGCAGGATCTGGCTGATGCCGCGTTTGTTGAACTCGAAGGGCGAGGGCATCAGGCCGCCGGTTTGGCGTTCGGTGCGGAGGTCGGTGCCGCCGGGGCGTTGGCCTTGAAACTTTTTGAGCAGGGGCTTGGGATCGAAGAGGTCGACTTGGGACGGCCCTCCGGCGAGGAATAGGCTGATCACCCGTTTGGCGCGGCCGGGCGTGCGCTGGCCGCCATAATGGCCGAGGGCGGCCGCCTGCGCTTGACCCGGGCCCAACACCGCGCTCAGGCCGAGTGTGCCCAAGCCGCCAAACGCGCTCTGAATCAGCTCTCGTCTTGTCATGGCCATAAAATCTCCTCGTTCGTTGCGAGCAACACCTGGGCGTACTGTTCGAGCGTTCCGTTCGCCAAAAAGGTCAACGCCAGATCCAATTCTTGGGGGCTGGGATCTCGCGAGAGCAGTCGGCGATACAGCTCCCGCATGCGGGTCGCTTCCGTTGGCAGGTTTCCGACCACCTTGCTGATCGCGGCTGCCGAGTCGAAGAAAAACGTACTGTTCAGCACGAACAACTGCTGGAGCGAGGTGGTGGTGAGGTCGCGTCCGCCGGCGCTCTGCATGGGATCGGGGAAGTCGTAGTTTTTGAGCACGGGGCTTAACCGCCCGCGGCTGATGCGGCCATAGACGGTGCGGCGGACGTTCGTCGCCGCTTCCACGTCCTCGGACGGTCCAGCCATCGCGTAGTTCAAACGGCCCGAGGCCCGGAGGAGGGTGTCCCGATACGATTCGATGTCCATGCGCCGGGGCGACATGCGCCAGAACAGCGTGTTGGTGGGGTCGGCTTTGACTAACTCGGGTCGGGGCTTGCTGGCTTGTTGATAAGCGGCCGAGGTCATGATTTCACGATTGAGCCACTTGAGCGACCATCCATGGGCGACGAACCGGGCGGCGAGGTCAGTGAGCAGTTCGGGATGGGTTGGCTTCTCGCCTTGCACGCCAAAGTCGCTCGGGGTCGGGGCCAGGGGGCGACCGAAGTGCCAGTCCCAAACGCGGTTCACCATCACCCGGGCGGCCAGGGGCGCGGCGTCGGTGAAGATCTTTTCGGCCAGTTCGAGCCGGCCGGAACCGTTTTGGAAACGGCTCTCGCTTTTCGAGAGGACGGTGAGGAAGTGGCGGGGCACGATCTCGCCGGGGGTGGCGACGTTACCGTTGCGGAGCACGGGGAGGTCGCGGGCTTCGCCGGGTTTGTAGTCGATGAAGGTGTATTGAGGGTCTGACCCGTTGACGAACTGAGCGGCGTCGAAGACCGAGTTCATGAAGGGTTCGGTGGAGGTCGGCGACTGGCGGCGGCGGCCTTGGGCGGCCGTGACGTCGGGTGGCCGCGGGGCCGGGGGCGTCCAATAGCGCTCGATGCTGGCGATTAGCTTTGGGTTCTTGTCGCGGAGCGCGACCATCTCTTTGCGGAGCTCTTCGATTTCGAGCTTCCAGCGAGCGACGCGGCTTTCGCTATCGACGACTGTTGACGCTTCGCCCGTGAGCAGGTTTGCGGAATAGCGCAGGTCGATCAAGCGCCGTTGCACCCAGAGGTAGCGCTGTTCGACGGCCGGATCAACCTCGAAGAGGGGCTGCTCGGTTCGCATGGTGGAAGCGAAGACGCCGGCGAGGCCGTAATAATCTTTGGTGGGAATGGGGTCGAACTTATGGTCGTGGCAGCGGGCGCAGGCTACGGTCATGGCGAGCAGGCCCCGGGTGACGGTGTCGACGCGCTCGTCCCAGTCGTCGGTCATGAAGCCGCCAATCACGTCGGCAGACAGGCGTTGATCCTTATGGTAGATCGGGGCCGCGCCGAGATAGCCGAGGGCGCGACGGTCTTCGCGGGAGGTATCGGGCATCAGGTCGGCGGCGAGTTGCATCTTGACGAAGCGGTCGTAGGGCACGTCGCGATTGACGGCTTCGATGATCCAATCTCGATACCGCCACGCGTAGACATAAGGCTGGTTGGTAGCCTCCGAGGTGGGGTTATCTTCGCCGAAGCGGGCGACGTCCATCCAATGGCGGCCCCAGCGTTCGCCGTATTGCGGCATCGCTTGGAGCTTATCGATGAGTTTGGCCCAGGCGTCGGGAGCGGGGTCGGAAGCGAAGGCTTCCACCTCTTCATAGGTCGGCTTGAAGCCGATTAAATCGATGTAGGCTCGGCGGACAAGAGTTCGCTTATCGGCGG
Organism: Acidobacteriota bacterium; assembly: GCA_031412835.1. Taxonomy (GTDB): domain Bacteria; phylum Acidobacteriota; class Terriglobia; order Bryobacterales; family Bryobacteraceae. The sequence goes on from JANODS010000406.1 coordinate 5,706, forward strand.
TTGGTGACGGGGTGAAGCGCTTCGCTTCAAGCTTGGCCAGGACGAACGGATCGATCTTGTTTTGGGCCCAGGTTTTGTTCTTGACCGGAGGGGCGGGGAGTTCGGCGATCGGTTGGAAGGCCCACCATTTCTTGCCCGCCTCAATCGTCATGCCCTTGAGCGCCGCGGTGGCTTCGCTCGCGGAGGCGGCGGTTCGTGGGTCGGGTGCGCCGGCGGTGATCCACGCCGCAAAATCGGCGATCACGGTCTCCGGCAGTTTTCCGGTCGGGGGCATTTGCAAGTGCGGGTCAGTGAACCGCAACGCCGTGAGTAGGCGGCTTTCGTTTGGTTTTCCGGCTTGGATCACCGCTCCGCCGCTTCCGCCGGCGGCCATGCCCGCTTTCGTATCGAGCACCAGCCCGCCCATCGGAGCCTTCAACTTTGAAGAGTGGCAGGCGTAGCACTTGGCGGCCATCACCGGGCGAATCTTGGCTTCAAAGAGAGACGCTTCGGGGGGCTGGGCCCAAAGACCGGAGCAGAAGGGGACCGCAATCATCCAAGAGCAGCAGCGCAGCATTGAGTATCTCTTACCAGATTAAACCAGCTTAAGGCGCGACAGGAATCTTAAATTCCACGTCGCCGACCGGATAGGCAATGAGGGTCCAGCCGCTGCGAGGGGCCCGGCTCAGATTGTTATGCGGCCGCCGCACCTGCTCGACGATCACGGGCACATCGCTTTCTACCACCTGGTAGTAAGCGTTGTTGTTCGTCAGCAGCGCCAGATCGTGCAGGGCGATTGTGCGGACCCGTTCGGCGGGTAGCTTCAAGGTCATTAGCTTTTGCTCCTTGACGTAATTGAAAGTGATGCGGATGTTGGCCTCCTGGCCGGGGTTCGGGTTCAGAATGGTGATCCACTCTCGACTGATGCCTGGCGCCGTCGGCACCTCGCGGCTCATGTGGCCATCGGGGTAGATCCATTTGGTCTCCCGCTTCCCGAGGGGGCCCGGGTTGGTTGTACCATGATCGGATCAGGCCTGACGATCTTGACGCCGTAGAGCTTCCGGCAGGGGACGTTCTCTTCCGGGAACTTCGCCCGGTTGTAGACCGTCGACCCACGGGCCGACACTTTTCGTTCCACTTGCCGCGGCGGATCCTCCTCGAAGTAATAGGTCAGCGTGGCTGTCGTTTCCATTTCGGTGAGGTTCGAAATCACGAGGAACTCTTCAACGCGCGAGGTAGAGCCGTGCACTTCGTCATCGGGCGTCGTGCCATTCGCCATGATGATCCCGTCGGGGCAGTACCATTCGCGAAAGGATCGGGCCGGGGTATCCACCGCCGTGCGGGTGCCTCCGCGGGAGCCGTGCCTGTCAAGGCTACCGAAATATCTTCGCTTTGTCCCACTTCCGGATCGTGTCTTTGACGAGGTCTAGGACGCAGGCGTTGACGGCGGTTTTGTATTGGGCGGCCTTGGCGGCGTCGTACTGGGGATAGCCTTGGCCTTTTTGGTACAGGATGACGGACGAGGGGAAGGGGTAGGCGAACCACGTCGCCGCTCCTTGGCGCGGGGTGGCGAGGTCCTTGTCGTCCCGTTCGGGATGAACCAGCGTTCCATCGACGGCCTGGACATAGGCGGTCTCGTTCCAGCCGGAGTGGCCGCCATCCTGGCCGAACACTTTCAGCGTGGCGTCTGAACAGGTCGACCACCAGTTGACGACCATCACCCGAACTCGCAAGCGCTGGCCGACGTCCTGGGCGATGTCGTTCAATACGGCGGTTTGCGGGCCGCCGTGGCCGTTGACCACGATGACGTTTCGGAAGCCTTGGCCGGCCCAGCCTTCGAGGACGTCAGTGAGGAAGAGGCGGTACGACTTTTCTTTGATGGCGAACGACCCGGCGAAGGGGGCGAGGGTGCCGGTCATGCCGTAGGGCAACACGGGAGCGTAGAGGGCGTTGAGGCCTTCGGCTAGGTCCTTGACCATCGCCTCTGGCGCGGTGTTGTCGGCACCGTTATTGATGACGCCGTGCGCTTCCATGGTCCCGGTGGGAATGAGGACGGTGTCGATTTTTTCGGGGACCAGTTCTTGGAACTCCATCCAGTTGATGGCGTTCAAAGATCGCGTGGAGGGTTTGGGCTGGCCCCAGAGGACGGCGAGGGCGCAGAGGCAGAGCAGGATTTTCACGGTGTTTTTTCTCCATGAGCGGGGCGCTTCAGATGGGTGTAGAAGCCGAGTTCCTGGCCGGTGAAGAGTTTGGTCGCAAACACGATTTGCCCCATGTGCTGGGCGAAATGTTCGACGACGTGGTAGATCGCTTCGAGTACCGAAACGTCGTAACGCTGGACTTGGATGCGGTGGGTGAGCCGG
>JANODS010000407.1:0-3810 GCA_031412835.1 Acidobacteriota bacterium
CGAAGGCGATTTATGGCGAGACGATTTCGAACCCACGCGGGAACATTCTCGACATCGCGGCGGTAGCCGAGATTGCTCATGCGGCGGGGTTGCCGTTGGTGATCGACAATACGTTTGCGACGCCGTATTTGTGCCGGCCGATTGAGCACGGGGCCGACATTGTTCTGCACTCGTTGACGAAGTTTATTGGTGGCCACGGGACGTCGATTGGCGGCATTATTGTTGACGCCGGGAAGTTCGATTGGAAGACGAGCAAGCATTCGCTTTTGAATACGCCGTCGCCGGCTTACCACGGCTTGAATTTTTCGGAGGCGTTGGGTCCGATCGCGTTTATCATCAAGGCGCGCGTGGAAGGCTTGCGGGATATTGGCCCGGCGCTGAGCCCGTTCAATTCGTTCCAGTTTTTGCAGGGTTTGGAGACGCTGGGACCACGGATGGACCGGCACGTGGCGAACGCGATGGCGGTGGCGACGTTCCTGGAAGGGGACTCGCGCGTGGATTGGGTGAAGTACCCTGGTTTGGCGAGCAGCCCGTATCATGCGTTAGCGATGAAGTATATGCCGAAGGGTGCTGGGGCCGTGTTCAGCTTCGCGCTGAAGGGCGGGGCCGAGGCGGGGAAGAAGTTCGTGGATTCGCTGAAGGTTTTCTCGCATTTGGCCAATGTGGGCGATGCGCGGAGCCTGGTGATTCAGCCGGCGGTGACGACGCATCAGCAGTTGACGGCGGAGCAGCAGAAGGCGGCGGGCGTGGAGCCGGGCATGGTTCGGCTGTCGGTGGGGATCGAGGATATCGACGACTTGCTTTGGGATATTGAGCAGGCGTTGGCGGCGGTGTAGGCTTAGGGTGAAACGGGGAGCGACGTAAGCCCGAGCCCACGGCTCAGCGGCAAAACCAGCTTCCCGTTCAGCACTCGGACGCCCCGAAACGGATCGTTCGAGATCAATAGATTTCCATCAAGGTCGGCGTGGTCGACCAGTGGCGATAGCTGGGCCGCGGCGGTGATCGCGACCGAACTCGAGATCATGCAACCGATCATCGTCTTCATGCCAAGGCTCCGTGCGATCTGGATCATTCGGTAGCCCTGCAGCAAGCCACCGGCCTTGTCGATCTTGATGTTCACGGCGTCGAAGGCGTTCGCCAGCTTCGGAATATCCGCCGGACGCAGGCAGGCCTCGTCGGCGATCATCGGGATGTGGATGCGCTGCCGAATCCACTGGTGCTCCTCGATCAAATGTGCGGCCATCGGCTGCTCAATCGAGATCACGCCCATCGTTTCGAGCCAGTTGATCTTGCGGACGGCTTCTTCCTTCGTCTTGAAACCTTCGTTGGCGTCGACGCGCAAGGGCTTTTTCGTCACGCTGCGGACGGCCTCAATCACTTCCTCGTCGGTGTCCAGGCCGACCTTCACTTTCAGCTCCGGATAAGGTTCGGCCTCCCGCACTTTCTGCCGAATCACGTCGGGCTTATCGATGCCGATCGAGAACGTCGTCAGCGGCGCATCCTTCGGATCCAAGCCCCAGAGTGCGTGTACGGGCAAGCCGCGACGCTGGGCCACCCAGTCGTGGATTGCGATATCGACAGCAGCCTTGGCGGCCCAATCGCCGGGGCTCTTTTGCAGCACCCAATCGATAATTTTGGCGTAGTGGCGCAGGTCCATACGCGCCAGTTCCGGTGCGAGTCTCTCGACGAACTTCACCCCGGCCTCGGCCGACTCGCCGTAGCGGACAATGCCAGCGCCCTCGCCGCGGCCGGTGATTCCGTCGGCCTTGAGATTGACGTACAGGACATCCCGATAGGTGCTCGAACTCATCACCGTGGTCCAGGTGTGCTTCAACTGCAAGCGCTGGACCTTCGCGGTGAAGGCTGGCGGCGCGGCGGCCAGCGCCGGTAGGGCGGCGAGCCCGAGCATCGATCGGCGGGTCATATTACTTGGCGCAGTGGCTACTTGGCGCAGTGGAGGGCGAAGGCGTTCTGTAGCTCTTGCGCGATAAGGAACATGTCGCGGCTCTCGATCTGATGGCGGTGCATCATATAGACGGGCTTGCCGTCCTTGAAGATGGCGACCGAGGGGGAGCTGGGCGGCAGGGGCGACAAGTGCTCGCGAACACGGGCGACGGCTTCGACATCTCCACCCGCAAAAACGGTGGCGGCGACGTCGGGCTTGATGGGGGAGTCGGCCAAGGCGCGGACGATGCCAGGACGGGCTTTGCCGGCGGCGCAACCGCAGACGGAGTTCACAACCATCAACACGGTACCTTTGCCCGGTGCCAATACGGCGTCCACTTCTTCGGGGGTGCGGGTCTCAACGATGCCGTACTTGGTCAAGTCTTGGCGCATGATGCCGATCAAATGCTCTGGATATTGCATAACTCTAATATACTGGCTCTCGATGCTCCGTAGAGAACTTCTCGCAACCTTGGCCGCGCCGTTGGCGCACGCCGCCGTCACTTTACCCGCCAACGTCGGGCTAAAAGCCGACTCGTCCGCTCCGCGCTCGGAGTGCGGCATCGGGGCGTTGATGCCGTGGGCAGACTCCCTATGGGCGGTCACCTACAACTCCCACACGGCGCGGACCGGAACGGGCCTCGCGCTTTATCGGATCGACGAGAACCTGAAGATGGAGCAGGTCCACGTGCACAACGGCACGCACGCGAACCGGATGATCCATAAGGAATCGAGCCAGTGTTTCATTGGTCCGTATGCCATCGACGCCAAGGGAAATCACCGCGTGATCACCGCGTTGCTGGAACATCGGTTGACCGCCACGATGCGGCATCTGACCGACCAGGCGGGGCGCGTCTACACGCTGACGATGGAGGGCCTGCTGTTTGAAGTGGACGTGCAAACGCTGAAAGCGACGGTCGTAGTCAACGTGATTGAACAGATGGGCATTAAAGCGCGGCCCCATTTTAAGGGCGGTTTTACAGGGCAGGGAAGAGTGGTGATCGCCAACAACGGCTTTTACAACTATGGGGACAACGACGCGGGCTTGTTCGAATGGGACGGTAAGGCCTGGAACGTGCTGTCTCGGAAGCCGCACATGGATTGCGCCGGGCGGCAGGACATGGGCAACGTCGTGTTCTGTTCGGGGTGGGACGAGATGTCGGTGGTGCTGTGGGCGCTTGTGAAAGGGAAGTGGCAGCGCTACCGGTTGCCGAAGTCGAGCCACGCGTTTAATCACGCATGGCAGACGGAGTGGATGCGGATTCGGGAAGTAGAGACCGAACACTACTTGCTCGACATTCACGGCGGCATGTTCGAGTTACAGCCGATCGCGTTTGAGGATCGCATTTGGGGCATCAAGCCGATTTGCCAGCATCTGCGGATCATCCCGGACTACACGGCCTTTCGGGGGATGCTGGCGTTGGGCGGGAACCAGACGACCCCGAATGCGGATAACAACTCAGTGGTCGGACAGCCGCAAGCGGGGATTTGGTTTGGCGTCACCGATGACTTATGGAAATGGGGGAAGCCAGCCGGATGGGGCGGGGTGTGGCGGAAGTCAGTCGTGAAGAAGGGCGAAGTAAGTGAGCCGTATCTCATGACTGGTTACGATAAGAAAGTCCTGCATCTGAAAGCCGGTGGGCCCGTACGGATCGAAGTGGACTTTCTCGGCGACGGTTCGTTTGAGACCCATAGCACGAGCGCGGGAACCGGATACCGCGCGGTCGTGTTCCCAGCCGGGTTTTCGGCGCATTGGGTTCGTTTGGTAAGCGAGGCAGCGACGACGGCGACCGCGGAGTTCCACTACACGTGATCCACCAGGGGTGGTTGAAAACAACCACGGACACGGCGGTAGATTTGTTGAAA
>JANODS010000408.1:0-11101 GCA_031412835.1 Acidobacteriota bacterium
ACCCCCATCACCCGCAAATACCCCTCCCCCCGCACCACCCCCTGAAACTCCGCAAACACCGCCGGACTCAAAATGATATTACTAATCCCCGTCTCATCCTCCAAACTCAAAAACACAAATCCCTTCGCCGTACTCGGCTGCTGCCTACAAATCACGAGCCCCGCCACCTCCACCACCCGCCCATTCCCCAACCCCGCCAACTCCTCCGCCCGCCAGACCCCCTCCGCCACCAAACCCTCCCGAAAAAACCGCATCGGATGCGCCCCAATCGTCAACCCGCTCGTCCGAAAATCCGCCTGCAACCGCTCCATCCCATCCATCGGAGCCAATGGCGCCGGACCCTCCACACTCGTCCCCGTAAACAAAATCCCCGCTGGACGCACCGCCAAACTCGCCTGCCACAACGCCTCCCGCCGATGCCTCTGCTTGCTCTCCCCAATCTTGTTCAACGCCCCAATCTCCGCCAATCGGTTCAACTCCTCCCGCGAAACCTCCCGCACCCGAATCTTCAAATCATCAATACTCCGAAAGGGACGTGCCTGCACAATCGCCTCCGCCGTCGTCTTCCGCAGGCCCTTTACGTAGTTCATCCCCAGCCGTAAGTGCAATTGATCGTCCAAGATACACTCCCATTCTGAAACCTCTACATCAACCGGCTCAAACCGCAACCCGTGCCGCTGCGCGTCCTTCACCACCGTCATCGGGCTGTAAAACCCCATCGGCTGATTGTTTAACAATGCCGCCGTAAATGCAGCCAAATAATGCACTTTCAAGTAAGCGCTCGCATAACTCAACAGCGCAAAACTCGCCGCATGGCTTTCCGGAAACCCGTACAACGCAAACGCCGTAATCGACTTCACAATCGTATCCTGCACCGCCCCCTCAATCCCGTTCGCCACCATCCCCGCCCGCAACTTCGTCTCCACCTCCGCCATCCGCTGCTGCGACCGCTTAAACCCCAACGCCCGCCGCAACTCCTCTGCTTCTCCACCCGTAAAATTCGCCACCAACATCGCCATCCGCAACAACTGCTCCTGAAACAACGGAACCCCCAAAGTCCGCCGCAAAACCACCTCCAGCTTCGGATGCAAACAGTCCGCCGCCTCCAACCCCTGCCGACGCCGCAAATACGGATGCAACATATTCCCCACAATCGGCCCCGGCCGAATAATCGCCACCTGCACCACCAAATCGTAAAACTTCTCCGGCCGCAACCGAGGCAAACACGACATCTGCGCCCGGCTCTCCACCTGAAACATCCCCACCGTATCCGCCCGCTGCAACGTCGCATACACTGCCGGATCATCCGCCGGCAAATGCGCCAAATCCACGTCTTGCTTGTAGTGCCGCTTGATCAACACAATCGTGTCCCGCAACGCCGCCATCATCCCCAAACCCAGCAAATCCACCTTCACGATCCCCATATCCGCGCAGTCTTCCTTATCCCACTGCACAATCACCCGCCCCGGCATCGTCGCCGGCTGCAACGGCACAATCCGGTCCAACTGCCCCTGACAAATCACCATCCCCCCCGAATGCTGCCCCAAATGCCGCGGCAAATCCAAAATCTCCTCCACGAACCGGTCGCGCAGCTTCGCCATCGGATGCTCCCCCGTCGCCCCTTCCATCCCCACCGCCTTCCCCACATCCCGCAACGCGCTCCGCTTACGATACGAAATCACGTTCGCCGTCATCGCCGCCCCCAACTGCCCATACCGCGCATAGACATATTGAATCGCCCGCTCCCGATCCGGCCCGCTCGGCAAATCCAAATCAATATCCGGCCACTCCCCCCGCTCTTCCGACAAAAACCGCTCAAAAAGCAGTTCCATCCCCACCGGATCCACCGCCGTAATCCCCAGCGAATAGCAAACCGCCGAATTCGCCGCCGACCCCCTTCCCTGCACCAAAATCCCGTTCCGCCGACAGAACTCGACAATATCCCAAACAATCAGGAAGTACCCCGCCAAACCCAACTTCTCAATCAGCCGCAGCTCCCGCTCAATCTGCAACCGCGGCTTCTCCCCATAAGGCTGATACCGCCCCCGCGCCCCCTCGTCCGTCCGCGCCGCCAGAAAGCTATCCATCGTCTGCCCCTCCGGCACCGGGTACCGCGGAAACTCGTATCCCAAATCCTCCAGCGTAAATTCCAGCCTCTCCGCCAACTCCCGCGTCCGCCCCACCGCCCCTGGCAAGTCCCGAAACAACTCCTCCCGCTCCGCCCCACTCTTAAAATGCCGCTCGGAGTTCCGAGCCAACATCCGCCCCGCCGCCTGAATCGTCGTATGCTTCCGCACGCACGTCAAAACGTCCAGCAAAGGCCGCTCCGCCGTCGTCGCGTGGCTCACCCCGTTGGTTACCACCGCTGGAATCCCCAACTGCAGCAGAGCCTGGTTCCGAACCTCTCCCTCCCGCAAGTAGTGCCTCTCTAAATCGACGTACATCCGATCCCCCGGAAAGATCAGCCCCAGCGCCTCTGCCACGCTCTTATCAAACCCCTGCGCCGCCAAAGCGTCTCCTGCCAGCAGCACCAGCCCCTCCCCATAAGTCTCTAAATCCCCGAGAGTCGCCCCTGCCCGCCGCTCTAACTTCAACCGAGTCAACAGCCCACACAGATTTTGATATCCTTTGCGCGAAGCGCACAACAGCGGATACCGAAACCGTCCTCCCGCCTCGGTCACCTCGGCCCCCAGCAGCGCCCGAATCCCCTGCTTCACGCCCGCTTTATGGAACCGCACGGCTCCCGACAAACCATCGCGATCCAGCAGCGCCACAGCCGGAATTTCCAACTCCGCCGCCCGCGTCATCAGAGCTTCCGGCAAACTCGCCCCCTCCAAAAAGCTAAACGCCGACCGCACCCGCAACTCTGGAAGGAAACTCATCTTCGCCTTTTCTTCGCTATCTAAGTCTACCATCCCAACATGGAACAGTACGGGACAGTCATGCCGACAATACAACCTCTCCCCAATTTGCCCGTTCGGTCTCTCCAATCGAAGTCAAATTGCAAGCCATCGCGTCCATCGAACTACTATTGGGAACGCCTCGGCGTCCTCCCCGTCCCGCCCCGCGTCAGCGGCCAACGCCGTTACGGGCCCGAAGCCCTTCGCCGCATCGTGACGCTCCAGCTAGCCCAGCAGTGCGGCTTCACCCTCCACGAAACCCGCCAACTGCTCCACGGCTCCAGTTGGCAAGCACTCACCCACAAAAAACTACACCAACTCGACGCCACCCACGCAGTCCTAAGCCGAGTCGCTAACTGCGAATGTGTCAATCTCAAGGAGTGCCGACAGCTCTCCTCTACGCCCTAGCCGCCCTCCTCGAAATCGCCGGCTGCTTCTCGTTCTGGGCTTGGCTGCGCCTCCACAAAAACCCCCTCTGGGCCCTCCCCGGCACGCTTGCCCTAATCGCCTTCGCCGTCGTCCTCACCCGCGTCGAATCAGACTTCGCCGGTCGCGCTTACGCCGCCTACGGAGGCGTCTACATCATCGCCTCCCTCCTCTGGCTCTGGGCCATCGAAAACACCCCGCCCGACCGCTGGGACCTCCTCGGTGCCGCACTCTGCCTAGCCGGAGCCGCCACCATCCTCTTCGTCCCCCGCCCAGCCTAACGCTCCGGCTTACACTCCTCCAGCCACATCACGTGCTTGAACTGATCGAAGTCCGAGTACTTACCCGTTAGCTTTACCTTCTCCCCCGGTCGCAACGCAATCGTCCAAGCCGCTTGGCTCGGCGCCATCAGACAACTAATATCCGTCTTGAAGTAAGGGTCCAGCGGCCCCGGCTTTAGTAACATGTCTCGCGGCTCGGGTATGTCAAACGCCACTCGATACACGTTCCCGTCCTTGATCACATATTTCACCCGTCCCGACACCGTAAACGCCCGGTCCTTATAACGCAGCGGAATCGACTCCGCGCTGTCCTGCGTCTGCCGCGATAATTCCAGCGACAGCATCAACGCATCCACCCGCCGCGGCCCAGTCACCCCCTCTGCTCCGGCCCCCCGCAGCGCCGCAGCCTTGCCCTCTTCCCCTCCCTTCACCAGCGCCAAAATCGAACAAATCTCTTTCCTTACGTCCTCCGCCTTCGCAATTGCGCCCTTATTTAGCTTCACAAGCACCTGGACCGCCGCCGCGTCCCCCTCCCCCGCCACGCTGATCACATACGGAATCGCCTTGTGCCGCATCGACTCCCGATCCTCCAGCAACATACTCCCATTCGCCGCGTCCTCCGTCAAAATGTCCAGCTTCCTCTGCACCGCGATACCACGTAACTGCCCCACCGCGTCCGCCACCGACAAGCTCGGCACCGTCACGGAGGATTCGTACTTAGTCCCAGTAAAGGGGTTGCCGGACTTACTAAACCGCTCCTCACAAGTCGCCGCCCCCACCGCCGTTGAAACACTCAAGAATAACAATAAGATTTTCATATTAACGCTCCACCGCGATCATGACTTCGTTCGAATCCAAGCCGCGGGTCCGCAGCTTTAACCCACTGACTCCCGCCGCGGCTGTATCAGGAACTGTAACATTTACCTGATTCACCCCAATAAACCCCGGTGCCGAACCAGCAAACAATACCACCATCTCGACCGCCCGCCCCCCGGCCGTCAACGTCGCCTGCACTGGCTGCTGCGTCGGCTCCAACACGCTGCTCGACGCCGGAATACCGGACCCCACCTCGCCCACCACCGGCCCCAACCCTGAAGCATAAATCACCAGCGTGTCCCCCACCCGCACCGGCCTCTGCCCGTCGACTAACTGCCCCGTCCCGGAGTTCACCACCACCCCCGCGTTCTCCCGCACCAGAAAAATTCCGGGGCTCGCCGCCGCCAACTCCACCGGCACCGGCAAACTCGCCGCCCCGCCCCGCACCACCACCAGTTGCACGCTCGTCTCCGCCGCCAACTCCCAAGGAATCTGCGCGTTAATCTGCCCCCCACTCGTAAAGAACAACGGAGCCGGAATCAGGTTCAAATAGACCCTCGTCTGCCCAATCTGCACCGGCAACGGCACATTCGCCGCCGACTCCGTCGCCGAAGCGAAGCTGCTGCCGAAGATCGAAACAATCGAACCCGCCGACGGCGCGCTCCCATCAAAGCCCGCCGCCCGCACCACTCCCGCACGCTCCAAAACCGGCGTAGCCGCCCCCACCGGATTCACCGTCACCGTAAAGAATCCCGCATGAGTCTGCGTCCCCATAGCCGCAAAGTACAACCGGGACGCCCCCGCCGGAACCACAAACTGCTTCAACTCCCCCGCGTCGGTATAGCCCCCGCCAATCAGAAAAGGCTGCTGCAGCAGCGGCTCCACCCGCACCGTATTCCGGCTCGCTCCCGTAAAATTCAAATTCGGCGGCTGCGCCCGCGTCGAATCGGCCAAAAACACCCCCACGAGCGCCCTGCAACGCGTATCCACCCGCGCAATAGCGAACTCGGCGCTGAACGAATCCGAGCACCCCGCCGCCCCATCCGGACCCGTACCGTTCACCGCCCCCGTCGCTACCATCCGCAGCACCTGCCCACCCGCCAACGGAACCATCGCCTGCGCCGGCGAATACAGTGGCGAGATCCGCGAATTGTTATTCGAAAGCGTACCCGCCGCCTGCCCTGCCAAACTGATCACCGTTATCCCGGAAACCCGCACCGGATTCCCCGGCGTCTCCGGCTCCGGCCCCACACTCACCACCGCCGTAAACTGCCCCGCTGAAGTCGTGTTTCCCACCGGAGACAAAAACAGCCGCGTCGCACCCGCCGGCACAATGTACGCCTTCCTCTCGCCCGTCGCCGTCACCCCGCTCCCCACCAAAAACGGCTGCTGCAACAACGGCCTCTGCACCACGATGTTCCTCCCGTCCCCACTGAAGTTCAACCCCGCCGCCGGCTGTGCCCTCGTACTATCGGCCAGAAAAACCCCCACCAACGCCCGGCACGCCACGTCCACCCGCGAAACCGCAAACTCCGCCGAATGCGAGTCCGTACACCCCACCCGCCCGTCCGGCCCCGCGCTGTCCACCGCCCCCGTCGCCGAAATCCGCAACGCCTGTCCCGCCACCAGCGGAATCCCCACCGAAATCGGCGAGTCTCCCGGCGCGCTCCGGCCTCCATTCACTGACCGAGTACCCGCCGGCTGTCCAGCCAACGTGATCACCCGGTTCCCCGGTACCACCACGCTCACCTGAGCCGTTAAACCAATCGAAATCGTTAAAAATGTTAGAAGTGTTCTCATAAAATCCCCGAAGAGGCAAAGCTCTCCTATATCGCTTAGGATAATGCGACTCTCCTAAACGGTCAAGGAGAAAGCACGTAAATTTCGTTCCGTAGTATCCTACCCCTAAGGATTCTAGGAATGACCAACCCCAACTTGCCGCAAGCCATCATGCAAGGCACCCTCGACCTCCTCATCCTCAAAACCCTCTCCCTCGGCCAACATCACGGCTACGGCGTCCTCCTCCGCATCGAACAGCTCTCCGGCGGTGCCTGGGCCATCGAACAAGGTGCCCTCTACCCCGCCCTTTACCGCCTCGAAACCAAAGGTTGGATCGAATCCTCCTGGGGAACCTCCGAAAACAATCGCCGCGCCAAGTTCTATCAACTCACCGCCACCGGCTCTAAACAACTCCAGCTCGACGCGGAAAACTGGCGGCGCACCGTCGCCCTTATGGATATGGCGCTCGGAACCGAAAACCCGTGATCCCCTCCTCCCACGAAATCGAAGAGGAACTCCGCCACCACATCGAGGCCCGCGCCGCCGATCTCGAAAAACGTGGCCGCACCCCGCGGCAGGCCCTGCGAGAAGCCCGCATCGAATTCGGCAGCCTCGCCCGTTTCGTCGAAGAAGGCCGCGAAGCCAAAGGGTGGCGCACCCTCGACCTGTTCGCCTCCAGCATCGCAGCCGCCGGGCGCTTCCTTCGCCGCAACCCGCCCTACGCCCTCGTCTCCTCCCTTTCGCTCGCCCTCGCCATCGGCACCGTCACCCTGCTCTTCTCCATCGCCCGTGGCGTACTGGACACCCCGCTCCCGTATCCAAACGCTGATCGCCTTTACAACGTCAGAATCGTCGCCCCGGCCTACGCCGCCATCCATGCCAACCTGCCCATCAGCGCCCGCCACTTCGCCGAGTGGCGCAACCATTGCAAACTTTGCGAAACAATCGCTCTCATCGACGGGGGCACGTACGAACTACCAGACGATCCCCATCGCGTCAACGCCCTCCAGGTAACCCCGGAGTTCTTTCAAATCATCGGCGAAAAAGCGCAGCAGGGACGTCTCTTTCACCCCGGCGAAGAAGGCCCCGCCCATCCCCGTGTCGCCGTTCTTACCGACCGTTTCTGGCGCACTCGCGCGAACGCCGACCCCAGCATCGTCGGTCGTAGCCTCCTCCTCAACGGCTCCCCCACCCAGGTCGTCGGTATCCTCCCACCCGGCCTACCCCTGCCTCACGGCGAGCAACTCGGCGAGATGATGCAGTTTCCTCGCTCCATCGATATCCTACTGCCTTCCCTCGCCGACGCCGCCAAACAGGCTAGCGACCACTTTCAATGGTCCGCCCTGCTCAAACTGCGCCCTGGAGTGACCAGTGCCGAAGGCCAGGCCGAGCTCAACCGCCTCCTCGCCCCCCTCGCCAAATCCGCCGGATTAGAGATGCATGCGGAACTCGTTCCCCTCCACCAGCAGATCACCGAACAAGCCCAGTGCCCCGTCCGGCTGCTCGCTGCGGCCGCCGCCATTCTCCTGCTGATCGTGTGCGCCAACTTCGCCAACCTCCAACTCGCCCGCACCGCCTCCCGCCGAAAAGAACTCGCCGTTCATGCCACTCTGGGTGCCAGTCGGGCCGCCCTCTTACGCCACATTTTGAGCGAAACCGCCGTTCTGGTGGCGATCGCGGGCATTGCCGGTCTACTCCTCGCGGCCGCCGGCCTCTGGCTCCTCCGGCTCTGGGGACCGCAGTTCCTCCCGCGAATCGAAGAAGTCGCCGTCCACCGTCTCTATTGGGCCATCGCCACGACCGTTACTGCCGTCGTCGGCATCGTCAGCGTCCTCACCCCCCTCTGGCGCATCTGGTGGCGAGTGGACACCCAGCCCGTCCTCGTTACTTCCCGTCAACGCCTCTTCGCCGACGGCCCCGGGGAGCGCCAGTTGCGCAACGGCCTGCTCTCTCTCGCCGCCGCCTCCAGCCTTACGCTCGCCTGCGTTGCCGCTCTGCTTCTTCTCAGCTACGACAGAATCCGCCGCGGCGACCTCGGTTTTTCCACCGAACAACTCTCCACCTTCCACGTCTCCCCGCCGCAAGCCATCACGGACCCCGCGACGCGACGCCAAATGCACCACACCTTGCTCTCCCGCCTCCGCACCTTCCCCGGAGTCCAGGCCGTGGGCTCAACCAACCGTTTGCCCCTTCTCGGCGAAACCTGGATCCATCCCATCCAACGCCAAACCGGCCCGTTCCAGGGCCCGATGGGAAACTGGCGCTACGTCAGCACCGGCTACTTTGCCGCCGCCGGAACCCCGCTGCTCGTCGGCCGGGAGTTTAACGATACCGATCGAGGCCAACGCGTTGCCATCATCTCGGAACGCGTCGCCAAGGCGCTCTTTCCCGCCGAAAACCCACTCGACCAAGTCATTCTCCAGCATGAAAAATCCTCCACGTTTCCAGCCCGCATCGTCGGAGTCGCCGCCAACGTAAAGGCCAAGCACATCGAATCGGAGCCCCCCTTCATGGTCTATCTGCCCGATTGGTACGGCAATGGCGACGCCGCATTCTATGTCCTCCGCGCCACTGGAAACCGAAAGGAGCTTCTGACAAGCGCCCAAGACCAAGCCGCCGAGTTGGAGATGATCCTCCCCACGGAGTGGATCGTTCCCATGCAACGCTTCGTCGACATCGCCACCGAGTCCCGGCGGTGGCAGACCCTCTGGACCACACTTTTTGCGGCTCTGGGCGGGCTCACCGCTTGTGCCGCTCTGTTCGGCGTGGTCTTTTTCCAGGTCAACCGACGGACCACCGAAATCGCCGTCCGAATGGCTCTCGGTGCCACCCGCGCGCAAACCGCGCTGTTTCTGCTACGGGAGTCGATGCAGCCCATCTGGTTAGGCCTCCTCGCCGGTACCGCTGCAGCGTTGGCCCTCAGCGACCAACTCCATGGCCATCTCTATGGAGTCACCTTGGCCGATTCCTGGTGGGTCTACTTAGGAACCGCGGCCATCCAAGCGCTCGCCGCCCTCGCCGCCGCCTATTTATCGGTCCTCCGAGCGGTCAACATCGAACCAGCCCAAGCCCTCAAAATCGACTAATCCGTCATCTATCGACCCCCGCAAAAAGTAGGGCGAAGATCAACCCTTTGATCGGTATCGTGTCTCAAAAGATGAGCCGCCGTCAGGACAACTCAAAACTACCGTCGATTCTCTAAAACGTAAACCGTAGCGCCATCTGAATCAACCGCGGCGCCCGCGCCCCCGTCATCTCCCCCAGCCTCGTGTTTATCTGTTGATTCCGCGCATCGAACCGCGCCGCCGTATCAAACCCCGAAAACTGCGTATGGTTGAACGCGTTATAAAACTCCCCGCGCAACTGCATCCGCGCCTTCTCCGTTATCGGAAACGTCTTCGCCGCCGTCAAATCCCAGTTCTGAAACCCGGGCTGCCGAATCGATGTCCGCGCCGAATTCCCAATCGTCCCCACATCCGGCGGTCGCACCGTCTCCGTCCGGAAGTTCCGCAAAAACGTCTTCTCCCCGCCCGGCAAGTTCGGATCCCCCGTTAGCGAAATCCTCGCTCCTTGCGACGCCGTCCCCGTAATATCCACCGGGTTCACAAACGAATACCCAATCGCCGCCGGTGCCCCGCTCGACATCGTCGCAATTCCCGATATAAACCAGTCATTCAACGCATACCGCGAAACCACGTTTTTCCACGGCGCTTTCGGCACCGTCCACACAAAATTCAGCTTCAAAATGTGCGTCCGATCATACCCAGCCAACCCATAATTCCACACCCGCCGGTCCACCAACGCCGAAACAACTTCCGTATCATCGTCCTGATAGTTCATCGCCTTCGACCACGTATACGACAACCCAAAATCCACCCCCTTCGCAAACCGCCGATTCGCCGTCGCCTGCAACGAGTGGTAGTTCGACGTCGCCGCCCACTCCACCATCGTCACATCGGTATACCCCACCATCGGCCGCAAAAATGGCTGCGGCAAGGGCACCCGAGGATTCGTAGGATCGGCATTTGAAGCCAGGAAATTCGCCCCAAACGGCACCGGATTCAAGTTCCGCCGCCACAGCAAATTCCGCGCCACGTTCCCCACATAGCCAACATCCACAATCACCCCATACCCAATATCCTGCTGCACCGACAACGAAAAATTCATCGCCTTCGACGGCTTCGGATTCAAATCAATCCCGCTCACCCCTTGCGGAAAATTCAACCCCGCCGACGATCCCAAAGTCTGAAACGTCCCATAGAAAATGGTCGGCGTCTCCACAATCGGAGTCTGAATGAACGGCCCCGACGAACTGTCCGGCCGGTTATAAAACATCCCAAAACCCCCGCGAATCGCCGTCTTCGCCTTCCCAAAAGGGTCATAAGCAAAGCCAAATCGCGGTGCCGTTGCAATCCCCGGCGTGTTGTAAAGCCCCCGCGGAACGCTCTTGTCAAACGCCGGAATCACCATCCCGTTTGCCGCATTGCCCACCCCCGGAGCCAACGCCCCAATCGCCGCCGCCGGGTAAACCTCCCCCGTCCGCGGATGCACCCCCACCCGCCGTCCCCCCACCATCTCCGGCCGAATCAACGCCGTCATCTTCGCCGCATCGTACCGGCTCGGATCAAAGCCGGAAATCATATCCCCCCGCTGCACCCGCGATCCTATCCAGTAAAACCGCGCCCCAATGTCCACCGTCAGCCTTCGATTCACCTTCCAGTTGTCCTGCGCGTACCACTCAAAAACCGTATTCCAAACCGTCTTGAACGGCTTCGCCGTCGGTTCCTGATAGGTCGAAAAAACCCCCAACAAGCTGTTCGCAAACGGATGCCCGGAATCCAGCGGATTGTTGACATTCCGCGAAAAATCAAACGCCCCGTTGAAGTTGTTCTGCCCTCC
>JANODS010000409.1:0-2972 GCA_031412835.1 Acidobacteriota bacterium
AGAATTGCGGGCGAGAGTCAACTCGATGTTGCGGATTAAGAAACAGCACGATCGCATTCAATCTTTCTCTAAGCTTCAGCGTAATAACATTCATTCTTTAGCTAATAATTTGAATGAAATTCGCTTGGATTTAGCGATTGATGAAGACAAGATGGCGGCGATTCCGGATGACTCGCAGGCGTTGATTGGGGCGGAGAACTTGCTGGGTACGAAGTACATCAACATCAAGAAGGGCAAGAACGCGACGACGGTGAAAGCGGGCGGGGAGATCAAGAGCCTGGAGTCGAAGGAGTTCCAGGATCTGGTGAATGCGGCGTATCCGTCGCTTGAGAACGTGCAGAAGATTGTTGAGCGGATCGACAACATCGTGAGTATGGTGGAGCAGGGGAAGGGATCGATTGGAAAGCTGCTGACGGACGATGCGCTGTATCAACGTTTGGTGAGCACGATCGCCGAGGTGCAGGGGATTGCGGCGAACCTAGGCAGTGGGAATGGAACGATTGGCAAGCTGCTTTACGATGAGGCGCTGTACGATGATTTCCGCGCGACGATTAAGCGAACGGATGCGGTGATTGCGGACCTGCAGGCGGGCAAGGGGAGCGCGGGGAAACTGCTGAAGGATCCGGCGCTGTACGACGACACGCGGGCAACGATTGCGGAGCTGCGAAAGACGATTGACGGGATCAACAAGGGCGAGGGGACGGCGGGGAAGTTAGTGAAGGACGACGAGTTGTATCGGAACATCAATCGGCTGGTGGCGCGCTTGGATACGGTGGTGGAACGGCTGCAGAGTGGGCAAGGGACGATGGGGCAACTGATGGTGAATCCGCAGTTGTATGAGTCGATGAATGGCACGATGAAGGAGATGAATTCCTTCATGAAAGACTTCCGGGCGAACCCGAAGAAGTTCCTAACGATTCAACTGAAGCTGTTCTAGTGGCTCGACGGCTGGTGGTGAACGCGGATGATTTCGGGTTCACGCGGGACGTGAACGCCGGGATAGTGGAGGCGCACCAGCGGGGCATTTTGACGGCGACGACGTTGATGGCGAATGGGGAGGCGTTTGAGGACGCGGTGAGGTTGGCGGGGGAGAATCCGGGGTTGGATGTAGGGGTGCATCTGGTGCTGGTGGGGATGCCGGGGTTGCCGGCAACGTTGGGGGATTGCGTGACGGCGGTGTATGGCGGGGGGATTGATATTTATGGGGAGTTCGCGGGGCAGGTGAAAAAGGTGATGGCGGCGGGAATTCGGCCGACGCATTTGGACACGCATAAGCACACGCATTTGCTGCCGCCGGTGCTAAGGGCGGTGTGTACGGTGGCGGAGGAGTTTGGGATTCGGTGGGTAAGGACGCCGGGAGATTTTCCGTTCGGGTATGGGCGGAAGGGGTTGGTTTCGGCGTTGATGCGGTGGCGCCAGGGGGGTATGCGGCGGGATATTGCGGGGGCGGGGCTGCGGCATACGGATTGGTTTACGGGGTTTGCGTGGACGGGGGTGTTTACGGAGAAAGAGCTGGTGAGATTGATGGCGGGGCTGCCGGAGGGGGTGACGGAGCTGATGTGCCATCCGGGGAAGTTGGGAGGGGAGTTGGAGAAAGCGGGGACGCGGCTGAAGGGGAGCCGGGCGGTGGAGTTGCGGGCTTTGACGGATCCGGCGGTGCGGAAGGCGATGGAGGGGGCGGGGGTGGAGTTGGTGGGGTATCGGGATTTGTAGTCGGTAAATTGTCGATCGGCGACCAATTCAGCGGTAACAGCGGTTGCGAGGGTCCCATCTTGAAAAGAGAAGGGTCATGATCCTACGAAGGAAATCGTGGGACAACGCTTCAAGTATGTACCAAGGAGTTTTTATGGCTGAATTATCTACGTTGAAGGACCTTCTAGAGAACGAGATTAAAGACTTGTACTCTGCCGAAAAGCAGTTGTTGAAGGCGATCCCGAAGATGGCAAAGGGGTCGAACCATCCTGAGTTGCAGGCTTGTTTCGAGAAGCATCTGACCGAGACGGTCGGGCAGGTGGCGCGCCTGGAAGAGGTGGCGAAGCTTCTGGAAATTAAGCCAACGGGCAAGACCTGTATGGGCATGGAAGGGGTGATTAAAGAAGGTGCCGAGGCTTTGGAAGAGACGGGCGACGAGAACGTCCTGGACCTTGGGTTGATCGGAGCCGGGAGCCGAGTGGAGCACTATGAGATGGCGGGCTACACGACCGCGATTGATTTAGCTTCGCGGATGAAAGCGACTGCCGTGGTGGCACTCTTGCAGCAGTCGCTGGAAGAGGAAAAGGCATCCGAACAAAAGCTGCGCAAGATTGCGGCGACGCTATTGAGATCCGCGGCGATGGCCGCATAGCGCCGCGATTGATAACTAACTCCGGTGTCGCAAGGCTCCGCCTTGCGGCACCGTTGACTTACTAGGAATGAAGAAATATGACTTTTGACAATTGTTTGAACTTTATGGCTGGCGTTGGCTGCGGGGTCGCCGTTGGCCTGCTAATCGCTCCGAAATCAGGAGCAGATATGAGAAACGAGATCGCTGGCAAGGTGACAGAGGGCCAGGAAGCGGTCAAGAATTCGGTGAATGAGGCGGTGGGCGATTTTAAGAGCGCGGTTCAACGGCGGGTTGCCGTGGCCGACCACACGATCAAGGAGGGCGTCGCAGCGTTCGACGAGGCGCGTGATGTCTATTTGAGGTCCTAACTCGCGTTAGTGAGGGGTCGGTCTATGCGAAGCAATTCCCCAACTAGCCGCAATATCCGCGCGGTTAGTGACTTTGAGCGAGCGACTCTGGCAGAGCGCTCGCTTTCGGCTCGGGTCGGCGATTTCGTAGCCACCCACGCGGGGCGGATGTGGTTCATTATCGCGCATGTTGTTTGGTTTACGGGATGGGGGATTTTGAACTTTCGGGCCAATGGGAGCTTTAGCTTCTACCCCTTTCCGTTCGCGCTACTGACGATGATCGTGTCGTTGGAGTCGATTTT
>JANODS010000410.1:0-1405 GCA_031412835.1 Acidobacteriota bacterium
AAGGGTCTGGCCGCTCTGAAAGGACATCCGACACTCCGCGAGTTAAGCCTCGATACGACCGGCATCTCCGACGCCGCCCTTGAAACGTTGCAG
The DNA here is from genome assembly GCA_031412835.1 of Acidobacteriota bacterium. Classification (GTDB taxonomy): domain Bacteria; phylum Acidobacteriota; class Terriglobia; order Bryobacterales; family Bryobacteraceae. The sequence continues at coordinate 94 of JANODS010000410.1, forward strand.
TCGCTATCAGCTTTGCGGCTTCTAAACCTGTATCACACCACCGTAACCGAGCAGGGCTTCAACCAACTGAAGGCTGCGCTGCCGCGCTGCAAGATCGTGTTCGACCGGGATTCTTCGTTGCCCGTGCGGAGGAAGACGTAAGTGATGCGGCGATTAGCTTTCCAACTGCTTCTTGCCAGCGTTTTGGTCGCGGCCGACCCGACGGATTGGATCTCGGCGGCCGGCGGAGTCGTGACCAAAGACGCGGCGGGACGAATCACAGGAGTCGATCTCCGTTCGAGTTGGGTAACCGACGGCGATATGCCACTCCTCGCGAAGCTGCCGCATCTGGCACGGCTGGATCTTTCGCTAACCCGAATTACGGACCGGGGGATGCAGCAGTTGAAACCGGCGCCCGGTATTGTGGAGCTCAATCTCTATTACGCCGAACAAATCACTGACGAAGGGATGTCCGCGATCAAGGGTTGGAAGCGGCTGAAACGGCTAAACGTGCGGGGGACCCGCATTACCGATTCGACTCTGGAGCATGCCGCCTCAGCGCCCGCACTGGAGGCGCTCGATGTGGGCTACGCGCAGGTTACCGATGTGGGGCTTGACCATCTGGCGACGTTGACGAATCTGAAAGAGCTTTCGATTGGTGGAAACAAGATTACTGACGCCGGGCTCCAGGCGCTCCGGTACCTGACCGGCCTGACGCATCTGGATTTGACGGGGATGCAGAGGACCGACTCCGGCCTCTGGTCGGTCAGCTTAACGGACTTGGGGATAGGAGCGATTGCGACGTTGAAAGAGTTGCGGCAACTGAAGCTGGATGGGCTCCCGGTGTCGGGCCGATCATTGGAGCGGCTGAAAGGGCTGACGAAACTGGAACTGCTCTCTCTGCAGGGATGTACACGGGTGGCCGACGATGCCGCACCGGTTATCGCAGCTTGGCCCGCGTTGAAGGCGGTCGATCTGAAGGGCACTGGGATGACGGATCAGGCACTGGCATCGATTCGGCAGGCGAAGCCTCGCCTCCGCGTCTTTTCCGGAAAATGGGAGAATGTCGGAACCGGTCGGCCGGTCGAGTAGCAGCCAAGAGGCCAGCCAAGACAGACTGGCCTCTATCGGTTTAGGCGAGCACTTGGGTCAACTTGCGAGTAGCCGTGGGGAACTTACCGATTTGAGCCTGCATGACTTCATCGGCGAGGGTTAGATAAAGGTCTCCGATCGTACCGTTCAACTTCGTATGCATGCCGGTGGCGAGTCGGCCCGCGCGCCCCGCGAGAAGAAGGGCCATTCCGCTATTCTTGTGCGGACCAGCCTCGGCGTG
>JANODS010000411.1:0-6051 GCA_031412835.1 Acidobacteriota bacterium
CAGTGAGCCCAGAAGAGATGATAATCCTTTCTCCTTGAGCCGCACCGATTCCGTTACGAAGCCCGCCGCTGGCCCAACCCTTCCGCGATCATCGCAGTGACGAGAGTGTTCACGCAAACCCCCTCCTGACGGGCCTTAACCACCAGCCGCGAGTGAAGGCTCCGCGGTACGCCCTGTCGCCATTGCCCGCTCTCCGCCGCCGGACTCGGGCCCGCATCCCCGTGCTTCACACAATTCATCAGGTAAGCCTTGGCGGCGTCCGAGCCTTGCTTCAACGCTTCTTCTGGAGTCTCCCCATCCCCCGGGGCCCATCGAAGATGCACCCCGGTAGGTCTGGATACTCAATAGCAAATCCGCCGCCGTCCTGAGCAGACGACTTGTGTCCGCAAAACATCCTCCCGATCAATCGGAAGCACCTCGTCGACTACAAGATCGCTTCCCGCCGCTCAGCCGCCGAGTGGGCGAACCCGTCTTGCTCGAATGCGCCGCTCCCGCCAAATACATCCGGACGTTTCAATCAATGAAAATCATCGCGAATACCCGCCTGCAATCTCTCGGTTCATATACTCAATGCTCCCCGTCGGAAACGAGTACCGCGCCGCCTCCCGAATCGCAGCCAACTTCGCCGACGCGCTCCGCGACGACCGCCGAAGTTCATCTTCCCGCAACGCTCGTCGAACGTACTCGCTTACGCTCACGCTCTCCGCCTTCGCCCGGCACCGGATCGATTCCATTTCTTCGTCCGACAACACGACCTGCAATCGCTTGCTCATACCATGAGCGTACCCTACTCCAACCGGCCAAGATCGCCTCAATTCATGGAAACACTGCGCTTTTTTAGTAAGATAAAAAACTCGTTCACCTATGAGAGCACCCTGTGTCAAGTAGGGGGTTTAACGGCCTGAATCCTTCCGTTTTGGCAGTTTAAATCGTTGTTGGGACACACTCCGAGCGATCTGTTCGAGCTTCGAGGAAGTTTAGTCAACACCCCGAGCCCGATTCCAGCCGTCGGCACGCGTGAGGGTCGGTGCCTGTCCCCGACTTGGTTGACTGGGCCGCATCGATCTCGGCTCCAATAGCTCCAAGCCCGGGTCGCGGGCCATACCCAATTGATTCAGCTTCGTGCTTCACTCTCCTTGTTTGGACGACCTTCGTCCTTCTGTGCTCCGAACTGCGGTCTTCAGTCCGATAAGTCACCTATTCGCTTTTACTTCAGCAGGAGCATTCTTTCGTCACGGGTGTCGCATTCACATAAGCGGCCTTTTCAAGGCGAGAACGACAATCGCGCTTACCCGTTATTGGACCCAAGTCTTACAAGGTCACCCGAATGACGTCGGCTCCCCGTAATCTTGTTTCCGCGTCAGGATCCACCAGGTCGCTTCGGCCAAGTGACGAGCCACCGCCACTTTGGCCTTGCCAGACAACTTCGTCGTGGCCTTAACCCGCTGGTAGAGTCCCACCGCGTGAGGATACTTTTCCGTCCACTTAGTTTGGTGCGCCGCGACGGTATTAGCCGCCTCCACCAGCGCCCATTTCAAGTGGTGGTTACTTTCTTTGCTCGTCGCTCCCCGCCACGTCTTTCCCCCGCTGGACTGCACTTGGGGCACCACTCCGGCGTACCACGCCAAATGCTGGGCCGTCGGAAACCGCGACACATCCCCGATCTCGACCCAAATCGTCGCCCCCAAAATCTTGCCCACCCCGGGCATCGTCTGGAGCAACCGCATCCAACCCACTTTGCCCATCCGGGCTTCGATGGCGAGTTCCAAACTCTTGATGCGCCGCTCCATATCTTCCACCATCAGCCATTGCTGGCGCACCGCCTCCCGGGTCGCCGACGGCAGGCCCTCAATAGCTTTCTGCAAGTAAGTCCGACTCGCTTGGTTGAACCAGTCATGGACATCCACATCGTCCTGGCCCTCGACCCAGTTCTTGAGACCATATTGGTTCAAAATGCCGTGGATCCGGTTCTTAAAGCCGGACTGGTTCTGGCGCACCGACAACCGGCCGCGAACCAGCCCGCGCAGATCTCGAATCGCCGGCGGCGCGATCCAAACGTCGGGAAACGTATCATTGGCCAGCAGCATCAGGATCCCAGCCGCATCGGTGGCATCGGTCCGGGTGCTTCCCGCGATTCGCCTCTTGATCTCCAACGGATGCCCCATTCGCGGGACCAACCCCGCCTGTTCAATCATCCGGGCCATCCACATCCAACTGCCACAGGCCTCAAACCCAACATGCATACCGGGCTTTAGCGTTTTGAAATAGCGATCCAACTCTTCATTCGCGTGATCAACCCGAACCACTGGACCAACTTTACGGTTGGCTGCGAACGTCCGAAAAACCGAATAGTCTTTATGGAGATCTAATCCGGCACAATCTTCTTGTTCCATATCTGGCAGCACCTCCTTCGTGCTCGCTGGAGCCATCATATCGGTAGAATTAAGCGCCCCGCTCTCATACGTTCACAAGCAATTCATATTTATTTTTATCCCTTTATTTTCAATCATCTATCCCCTTTTTCACCCGCCTGCCACGACCCGAAATTAGGAACCCACAGTATACAATCTAATCAGGAATTACAAACCACGCCCTGACCTGGCTACCAGGCGGGGCGTTTCTATTTCCAGAAGGAGTTTTCACCATGCCGGAAGAATTAACCGACGAGCAGAAAAAAGCTAATCGGGCCGAAATCAATCGCCAAAATGCCAAGAAAAGCACCGGACCAAAAAGCCCGACGGGCAAATTGAAAGTCCGCCTCAACGGGCTCAAACACGGTGCCCGTTCCAGCGTCATCGATATGTCGCTCCACGAAAGCTTGGTTCTCCTGCCCACCGAGGGGCCGACGGCCTACCTAAAGATGCTCGCCAATTATGCCGACAAGCTCCAACCTTGCGACGAAGTGGAAATCGGCATCGTCCAACGCATCAACGATCTCCAATGGCGCCTACTCCGCCTCACAAAAAACGAGCGCGTCTTTAATGAGGACTGCCTCGCGCAGGCAGCCCAATTGGCCCACCCCGGGGCGACCGACGATCTTCTCTGCGACCTCGATGGCATGAATGCCTTCCGCATCGCCGCCGAATCAAAGTTGCCCAAAGAGTTCCGGCGCGAGGAAAAAGATCTCGTCCGGCTACTCAACTCGAGCTACCGGGAATTAAGTATGCTCCGAAAACTGGACCCCAGGCCCAAAACACCGCTCACGAGGAACGCGGAGATCCTCGGGCCGTCCCGCGCCGCTAGCCAATTCGATAGTCCGCCGCCGGCGGAAATTACGAAGATCGAACCTGTTGAAACGAAAGAGGAAACTACCCCTCAAGCCGACGACCAAAGCCAAGTTCCCTCCGGCTGGTCGGCCCCGCAAAACGTCGTTCCGTCCCCGTTTCGGGCGGCCGCGCCCACTGCGGCTCGCGTGCGTACCGCCGGAGTCGGCTCCACCGGAGAAGGTCTCAATGTCTAGCCTCGAACGGGATCGCTCCTGGCCTCCAGCGACAAGTCGAAGTAGGCCGATCTCGGCCCCGCCAAAAGAGGCCAAGCCCGAAGTGTCTCTAAACCCCTCGGCCGCCGTCTGGGCCGCCGAGGCCCTCGGCTTCACGCCCGATCCCCGGCAAGCCCAGTTCCTCGATTGCCCCGACCGCCGCATCGCCCTCTGCACCTCCCGGCAGTCCGGCAAAACCCAGGTCGCCGCCGCCAAAGCGCTCCATGCGGCGCTTACAAAGCCCGGCACCGACTACTTACTCTTCGGCCCCGTCGCCCGGCAATCCGGCAACTTACTCCACCGCATCCGGACGTTCTGTAAGTTACTAAACTTACTAATTAAGTCCGACCCGGCCCACGAGAACTCGCTCGTTCTCCCCAACGGATCCCGGTTCGTCGCCCTCCCCGGCGTGCCCGATAACATCCGGGGCTTCGCCGCCGTCTCCGTCGTTATCGTCGATGAAGCCGCCTTCGTCGATGACGGCATCTACCCTGCCGTCTCGCCCATGCTCGCGGTATCCAACGGAAGCCTCTGGGCCCTGTCCACGCCCCATGGCCAAACCAACGTCTTCTACGAGCTCTGTAACACCCCGGCCAACGGTTGGACCGTCCTCCGGTCCCCCGCCGAAGAGTGCCCCCGCATCGGCGCGGACTTCCTCGCCTCGGAACTGGCCCTCCACGGCGACCACCTCTTCGCCCAGGAATACCAGTGCGCCTTCGTCTCGGCCTCCACCCAGTTTCTGGACCGCGCCGTCATCGCCGCCGCCAAGCTGCCCTACCAGCCCACCGACACCCGCTGCTTCGGCTACAACGAGCTCTTCATCGGCATCGACGTCGGCAAGCGGCAGGACCACACCGCTCTCGTCGCCGTCGAATTCGACCTAACCCAATCCACGCAGCGAGACCCCTTCTCGCAGAACTTTGTAACTACTCCCCACTTATTCGTCCGCTCGGCCGAGTCGCTCCCCCTGGGCTCGGACCACTTAGACCTGCCCGGCCGTCTGCGGGCCCTTCTCGCTTCCCTGCCCTCCACCTTCAAGCAGGTCCACTTCATCATGGACTCCACCGGCGAAAGCACCCTCGTCGAAGTCCTCCGCCGCGATAAGTCGCTCAACCGCTACCCACTTACTCCGGTCGCGATCACCGGCGGCCATAAGACCTCCCATCTCGCCGGCGGCTATGAAGGCATCCCCCGGCCCGACTTACTAACTCGGCTCCGAACTGCTCTCGGCACCCGGCGGCTCAGCCTGCCCGCCGCGACGCCCGGCCTTGCCGAGCTCGAAACCGAGCTCATCGCCTTCCGCTCCGATGGCCACCAGCGCGAACACGACGACCTCGTCTTCGCCCTCGCTCTCGCCGTCTGGCTCGCCTACGAACGGCAGAAGGTCCACCTGTTCCCCAACACTGGGCGCCGCCCCTAGCGGTGCCCCCATCTCTTGCGACATAATCTGAGGGCCCCATGAAACCCCTACTCCTGCTCGCCCTCTCGACCCCCCTCTTCGCGGCTGACTGCACCGAACTCGCCAAACTCGCCCTCCCCGACGCAAAGGTCACCCTCGCCCAGGCCGTCCCCGCCGGCCCCTTCACGCCCCCCGGCGGTCGGCCCATCCCCAACCTCCCCGCTTTCTGCCGCGTCGCCGCCACCCTCACCCCCACCGCCGACTCCGACATCCGCCTCGAAGTCTGGCTCCCCCTCAAATGGAACGGCAACTTCCTCGGCCTCGGCAATGGCGGCTTCGCCGGAACCATCAGCTATGGCCCCCTCGCCGACTCCATCCGCCAGGGCTTCGCCGCCGCCTCCACCGACACCGGCCATTTCGCCTCCCCCGAAGCCACCTGGGCCCTCAACCACCCCGAGAAGATCATCGACTTCGGCCACCGCGCCATCCACCTCATGACCGTCCAGGCCAAAGCCCTCTCGACGGCTCATTACGGCTCCGCCCCCAAGAAAGCCTACTTCAGCTCCTGCTCCAACGGCGGCCGCCAAGCCCTCATGGAAGTCCAGCGCTACCCCGCCGACTACGACGGCGTCATCGCCGGTGCCCCCGCCAACGCCTGGACCACCCTCATGACCACCGCCGCCAAGAACATGCAGGCCACCGGCCGCGATCTCGCCGCCTACCTCCCCGCCGCCAAGCTCCCCGCCATCCAAGCCGCCGCCATCGCGGCCTGCGACCAACTCGACGGCGTCAAGGACGGCGTCCTCGAAAACCCCGCCCAGTGCCGCTTCGACCCCGCCTCCCTCCGCTGCGCCGGACCCGAAACCAACGACTGCCTCACCGCCCCCCAAGTTGACTCTCTCCGGACACTCTATGCCGGCCTCCGCAGCGCCCAAGGCAAACCCCTCTTTCCCGGCTACTCCCCCTCCGGCGAAGCCGAACCCGGCGGCTGGGGGCCCTGGATCACCGGCCCCGCCCCCGAGAAGAGCGCCCTCTACGGCTTCAGCACCAACTTCTTCCGGTACCTCGTCCACTCCGACCCCCAGTGGGACTACAAGACTTTCGACGTCACCCGCGACCTCGCCGCCGCCCAAAAGCTAGCCCCGGCCCTCGACGCGACCAACCCTGACCTCAA
>JANODS010000412.1:0-2575 GCA_031412835.1 Acidobacteriota bacterium
GCCCCGCGGCCCCGCGTAAGCGACCCGGTCGCCCACCGCCACCTCGGTTACGCCCTCCCCCAAACTCTCCACCACCCCGCAAGCCTCCTGGCCCACAATCATCGGCAGATCGGCCTTATACAGCCCCATCCGAAAGTAGATGTCAATGAAGTTGACGCCGCTATAGCTCAGCTTCACGCGGGCCTGCCCTGCGCCCACCGCCGGCATCGGCGCGTCTTCAAAACGCATCTGCTCCGGACCACCACACTCATGCACCACGATCGCTTTCATGCTCTTGCTCTCCTCCGAAAATGAACCAATCCCGCAAACGCCAGCAAATAAATCACCGACACGGGAAACAATAGAATACGCCCAATCGTTACAACTGCGCCCGCTCCCGTCAACCCCGCCCGAAACAACAGGAAGTGGAACACCGTATTCCAGTTCCCCCGGTCCACCCAAAAATAGTCGCCGTTCTCGTTCAATACGAACAGCTTCGCCGGTAACCGCGCCGCCAACATCCATTTCCACTTGGTCATAATCGGTTCGTTCGAACAGATCACGCCCACAATGGAAGGTCGCCGCTCCCGCAGCGCCGCGACCACCTCCGCACGCCCGGCTGCCCCCGCCGGATACTCCGTAATCCGAAACACCCGTCCCCGGTCCCCCCGAAAGCCCGCCGGCACCCCCACGTAGCAGGTCACCAAATCCAACTGCATCCCTTCGCCGTGGATCTCATACAACCCTGGCAGCAGGTCTTCGAGCAATTGCCGAGACCCGCTCTCGACAATCACCACCCGCTCAAACGCCGGGATCCGCTGGGACAAAAATAGCCGCAATCCCTCTAATATACCGGACCCGCCCTCTGCGATATGCTCAAGCAATGCGCCTAGTCGTCGCCCTAGCTTTCGCCCTCCCCCTGCTCGCCCAGCCCCAAGGCCGCGAGTGGGCCCAAAAACTCGGTCGCGGCGAAGGCCGCCTCCACGTCGTTGACCCCGCGCCAGATTTCACCCTCGCCAAGGCCAAGTCCACCAAAACCGTCCAACTCTCGAAGCTGACCAGAAAGCGGCCCGTCGCCCTCGTCTTTGGCTCCTACACTTGACCCCCCTTCCGTTCCCAGGTTGGGAACCTCAACGCCATGGCCAAAAAATACGCCGGTAAAGTCGATTTCCTCCTCGTCTACATCCGCGAAGCCCACCCCACCGACCAGTGGCAGGTCCCCCGCAACATCGAAGAAAAGGTGCTTCTCGAATCCGCCAAAACCCAAGCCATGAAGGACGATCACGCCACCGCCTGCGTCCGCTCCCTCGGCATCAAGTTCCCCGCCGTCGTCGACAACATGGAGAATACGACCGAAGCCGCCTACACCGCCTGGCCCGACCGCCTCTATCTCGTCAACAGACAAGGTAAAATCACGTACAAGTCCGCCCCCGGCCCCGGCGGCTTCAAATCCCCCGACCTCGCCGCTGCAATCGAAAAGGAGCTATCCCCCCAACCGTGAACCGCTCCGAGGTGCTAACTCTCCTCCGCGAAAGGATTGTCGCTTTCGCGGCATCTCGTATTATGCGTGGTGGCACGGCAGTCCTCTCTCCCGACGACGTCGCTCAGGATACGCTTCTCCTGATTGAGGAAAAGTACGCCCACGTCCAGGCCCTTGAAGAACTCGTTCCCCTCGCCATGCAAATCGTCCGCTACAAGCTCCTCGGCGTCTTCGCCAAATCATCCCGCCGAGGCGAATTCCACTCCGTCCCCGTCGAAGACATCCCCCTCCCCGACCTTCTCGATTCCCCCGAAATAGCGCTTCTGAAACGCGAACGCTCCGCCCGGCTCCAGTCCGCCCTAGCCGAACTCGGCGAACGATGCCGCCAACTCTTCTCCCTCAAACTCGCCGGCCTGAACTTTCCCGCCATCGCCGCCCGCATGGGCGCGGCCAACATCAACACGGTGTACACCTGGGACAGCCGCTGTCGCCAGCAACTCATCGAAAAAATCGGAAAGGAGAACCCCCGCCGTGTCCAATGAAGAAAAGCAGTTACTCTTCGGAGACTACGCGACCGGCAATATCTCCCCCGCGGACAAGCGCCGCCTCATGGCCGCCGCCCTCGAAGATCAAGATCTCTTCGACGCCATCGCCGAGCAGGAAGAGCTCAGCGAACTCACAGTAAGCCTGCCCAGCTACCAGCCCCAGTTGCTCGCCGCCGCGGCCCCCCTACCGCCCCCCCGTCGCAACCCCTGGCCCCTTCTATTCACAGGAGCCGCCGCTCTGGCGCTCACCGTCACCGGCGTCTTTTTCCTCCGCACCCAAACCGAAACGAAGACCGAGGTCGCCCAAGCCCCTCCGCCCGCCGCGCGTCCGTCCGACGCTCTCTCCGGACCCGTATCCGCCGCCGCCCCTCCTCCACCCCAGCGAGCCGCCAAGCCCGAAGTCGCCGTCTCCCGCGAAAAAAAAATCGCCATCCCCGAAGTCCCCGCCCCGCCCTCGGCCCGGGACCAACTAGCCGCCGCCCCTCCACCGGCCCTAGAGGCCGCCCCCGCTGCAAAAACTTCTCCCCCGAAGTCCACCCCCGCCCCGTCCAAGCAGGAGACTGAGCCCGTC
>JANODS010000413.1:0-8224 GCA_031412835.1 Acidobacteriota bacterium
GAGCTTCGCGGGAAGTTGGTGGACGGGCCATTCACTCGGGTTCTGCTGACTTCGCGGACGGGGGCGATTCTGGCTGAGACGACCACCGATGCGGCCGGCGAGTATGTTTTCGTTGACGCTCCGTTGGATGCCCGTCCGGTGCCGGCGTCGCGCGTGACGGTGACGGCGATCCGAGGTGCCGCGGTGGATGCGGCCGATTCTCCGCAAGTGAATCTCACTGGCGATAGGACGAGCCCGACAGTCGGGCACGCGTTGGAGGCGCAGCCGAATGTTCAGTTGCAGCAAACGGGGCCGGGCCAAGTATCGCCGTTTTTGCGGGGGCTGACGGGGTATCAGGTGTTGAACTTGGTGGACGGCGTTCGGTTTAATAACTCTACTTTTCGAAGCGGCCCGAATCAATATCTGGCCTATCTGGAGCCGAGCCAAGCTGATCACGTCGAGGCGATGCTGGGCCCGAGCGGGACGCAGTATGGCTCGGACGGCTTGGGCGGAACGATTCAGGTGCTTTCGCGGCCGAGCCGGTTTACGGACGTTCCTCGCTGGGCCGGGCGAGTGAATTTGAACGGCCATTCGGCGGACCTCAGCGGAGGGGTCGCGGGGGAGATTGCGCATAGCTCGACGAAGGTTTTTGTACTGTTGGGCGGGGCGGGGAGTCGCCACAATGACCTGCGGGCTGGGGGTGGGTATGACTCCCATAATGTGCTGACAAGGCTCTATGGCTTGGATCGAGAGCAGGTGAAGAGTGTGCTTGGGAGTCGGTTGCGGGATACGGCGTATAGCCAGGCGGGTGCCCACGGGAAGCTTGCGTATCGGCCTTCGGCGACGCAATCGCTGACGGGGTGGTACCAGCGCGGGGAGCTTTGGGGCGTTCGCAATTACAAAGATCTTTGGGGCGGTCTGGGACGTTTGACGAGTGAGCTTGCGCCGCAACTTTTGGACCTTGCCTATCTCCGCTATGAGCAGCTCCAGGCTGGCCCGTTCGATTCGCTTTCGGCCCGAATCTCGATCAATTCGCAACGAGACGGTGGGGTGCGGCAGAACTTGCGCAATACGGATTCGGTGACCCGGGAGTTCAATCGAGTGAATGCCTACGGCTACTCGGGCCAGGGGGTGACGCACGTTGGCTCGCATACTCTCGTCACTTTCGGCGGCGAGGTTTATGAGGAACGGATTCGTTCGCGGCGAACGGTGAACCATGTTGCGGTGCGTCCGCTGTATCCGGACAACTCGTCTTATCGGAGCGGGGGGGCGTTTGTTCAAGGGGCTACGGAACTTCCGGCTCGCTTTCGGTTGGGCTACGGCGTGCGGTATACGCGGATCAACTATACGGACTTGGCGTTCGCCAATTGGACGGGGCATGGGTCGTTGTCTTATCGCGTCACGCCCTCATTGGGGCTGCATGTGACGGGCAGTCGGGGCTTTCGGGCTCCGAACTTGAACGACCTCGGTTCGATTGGCTTGAACGATCTCGGGTACGAAATCCCGGTCGTCGAAGCGTTGGAGGCTCGCCCGCTGTTGGCGGATTCGGCAGGGGAGGGCGCGCTTTCGAAGGGGTCGGCGGCGCGGGCACTGGGCGTTGAAACGCTGCGGAATCTGGAGGCGGGCGTACAATGGCGGTCGACGCTGCATAGCGGGCGGGTGCAGTTTTTTGACGCTTTGTTGGGAGACCCGATCAGCCGCCGGACGCTGCTATTTCCGGCCAGCGCGGTGCCTGCGGCGCTAGCCGGGATCGCGGTTTCGGCGATTCCACCGACGCCTGCTCAGCGGGCGCAGGGCGTGGTGTCCGTCGCGACTGGCTTTGATCCGCGGGCGGTGAAGGCGTTCGTGAACGACGGGGCGGCGCGGTATTGGGGCGTCGAGAATTTGTGGCGGAGCGATCTCGGTTCACGATGGCGGCTGACGGCGAACTACTCTTATTTGCTCGGGCGGGACCTGTATCCCAATCGCAACATTCGGCGGCTTCCGCCGCAACAGGGAGAGGTTGCGCTGCGCTACGGGCGCCGTTGGTGGGTGGAAGCGGTGGCGCGTGCGAGCGGGGCGCAGGAACGGTTTAGCGGTGGCGATATCGACGATGAGCGGATCGGGGCCTCTCGTCGGAGGAGCGACATCGCAGACTTCTTTAACGGGGCGCGGGCACCGCGAATCGGCGAGAGCTTGATGGAAATTCAGAACCGGGTGCTGCCCGGCGTGGCCGACTCGGTGCGCGTAGCGCTATATAGCAATACGCCCGGTTGGGTAACGGTGGAACTGCGGGGGATGCTGCCGGTGGGAGAGCGGTGGACGATCTATAGCGGGCTGTCGAATCTGGCTGATCGTAACTTCCGAGTTCATGGCTCCGGCATTGATGCGCCTGGGTTTGGTGCCTCGCTGGGGGCCCGCCTGACGTTCTGACTTCGATATCATGTGCAGCATATGTGGCGTATTGCGTTTCTCCTTTGTGCTCTTATCTCGATTGTTGCGGCGGACGAGTGGCCCCAGTTTCGAGGCGTAAACTCGACCGGGCTTTCAACGGAAGCGAATCTTCCGTTGGCGTTTGGGCCCGGACAGAATGTGGCGTGGAAGACGGCGCTTCCGCTGGGCCATAGTTCGCCGGTATTTTCGAAGACGCAGATTTTTCTAACGGGCTACGACGACAAATCGCTTTACGTTATTTCGCTTGATCGCAAGTCCGGGGCCGAACGCTGGCGACGGGCATTGCCGCGCGCTCGGCAGGGGGAGTTCCACAAGCAGAACTCGTCGGCGAGCCCAAGCGCGGTGACCGATGGTCAGAATGTTTACGCGTTTTTCACAGAATTCGGGCTGATTTCCTATGATGCGGCGGGCAAGGAACGGTGGCGCATGCCGCTGGGTCCATTCAACAATCCGTTCGGCATGGGTGCTTCGCCGGTCCTTTCCGGCGATACGCTGCTGATGCTTTGCGATGCCGAGAGCGGTTCGTTTTTCGTGGGCGTGAACAAGGATACGGGCAAGCAGAAGTGGCGGCGGGAGCGGCCTGATGTGGCGCGTGGCTTTTCGACGCCGGTGCTGAGCGGAACGGGTGAGGTGCTGGTCGCGGGCAGCTATCAGCTTGTTTCTTACTCGGTCGCGACGGGAGAACCGATCTGGTGGGTGGGCGGATTGACGTGGCAGTTGAAGCCGACGCCGGTGCTCGGGGACGGCGTCATCTACGTGCTGGGTTGGGCGGGGAACTCGGACACGGGTCAGCAGGAAGAGGTTCCGCCATTCGTCGAAGCGCTGGCGAAGTGGGATACGAACAAGGACGGCAAGCTTTCGGAGGCCGAGATCACAGATAAACGGCTGACGAAAGAGTGGACGGCCATGGATCTCGACCGGACGGGGTTTATGGAAGATCGGGATTGGCGGATGTACCAGACGCGTCGGCAGGCTGTGAATTCGGTGTCAGCGATCAAGCTAGGGGGCAAGGGCGACATGACCCAGACCAATGTCCTGTGGCGTTATTACAAGTCGCTGCCGAATGTTCCGTCGCCCGTGCTGCATAACGGAATCCTGTATCTGGTAAAGGAAAGCGGCATTTTGACGGCGCTGGATGCGAAGACGGGAGAGGTGTTGAAGCAAGGTCGGCTGACGGGTGCGCCGGGCGACTACTACGCTTCGCCGGTGATTGCGGGCGATAAGCTGTATGCGATTTCGCATGAGGGAAAAGTGGCCGTGGTGCAGACGGGGGCCGACTGGAAAGTGCTGCAAATCAACGCGATGAACGAGGCCGTGAACGCCACGCCCGCGTTCGTCGACGGTCGCATTTTTCTTCGGACGCATGAGCATCTTTACTGTTTCGCGAAGGAGTCGAAATGACGTGGCTCCTGCTACTGGCGTTCGCGGGATGGCCGCAATTTCGCGGGCCTGACGCGCTGGGGATCAGCGAAGGGCATAAGCTGCCGACGGAGTTTGGGCCGAAGAAAAACGTAGTTTGGCAGGTGCCGTTAGCGCTGGGGCACTCGTCGCCGATCGTGGTCGACAACCGGATTTTCGTCACGGCAGTCGACGGCGAAAAGCTGTTCACGATCGCGCTGGCGCGCGACACAGGGAAAGAGCTTTGGCGGCAAGAAGCCCCGCGGCCGCGCAAGGAAAGTTTTCAGAAAACGAACACCGCGGCGTCGCCTTCGCCGGCGTCAGACGGGCAACGGGTGTTTGCGTTTTTCGGAGATTTCGGCCTGCTGGCGTATACCGTGGAAGGCAAGCCGCTGTGGCAGATGCCGCTGGGTCCGTTCAACAATCCAAACGGCCACGGCTCTTCGCCGATTGTCGTGGACGGCACCGTCGTGCTGATTTGTGATCAGGATACGAACTCGTTTCTGGTGGCCGCGGACGCGAAGACCGGGAAGGTGAAGTACAAAGTGGAGCGCCCGGAAGTGACCCGGGGTTATAGCATTCCGACGTTCCATCGGCCGAAGCAGGGGCCGGTGGAGATGATCATTCCGGGCTCGTACTTGACGGTGGCTTACAACTTTGCCACGGGCGAAAAGCTGTGGTGGTTCGGCGGGATGTCGTGGCAATCGAAGAGCCCGGCGATCGTGGTGGACGGCGTGATTTACCAGAGTTCCTGGGAGACCGGAGGCGACGGCCCGATGCCGGAGGTGCCCGAGTTTGACCAGGTGCAATCTTCGAGCGACAAGGACAACAACGGCAAGCTCGATGCGGCGGAAGCGCTGACGATGGGCATCAAGCAGGGCGGATTTACGCAGTTTGATTTGGACCATGATGGCTTCATGGACGCGCGGGAATGGGGTTTTTATCGGATGTTGAAACAGACCCGAAACGCGTTGGTGGCGGTGCGACCGGGCGGTCGCGGCGACGTATCGAAGACTCATGTGACGTGGCGGTATTCGAAGTCTCTGCCGAATACGGCGGCTCCGTTGCACTATGCCGGGGCGCTGTGGATTGTCAAGGATGGCGGGGTTTTGACGACCATCAACCCGAAGACCGGCGATGTGTTGAAGCAGGGCCGATTGACGGGGGCGCTGGAGCAGTATTGGGCTTCTCCGGTGGCTGGAGACGGGAAAGTTTACGTGATCAGCGGGGCAGGGAAGGTGGTCGTTTTGAAGGCAGCCGGGGAATGGGAAATCGTCGGCATGAACGATATGGAGGAGGACGTTTTCGCTACGCCAGCGTTGGTGAACGGCCGGATTTATCTGCGCACGCGCAATCATCTTTACTGCTTTGCCTCCCTTTGAACCGCTCGCTTTTTCGCGCTTTTCGGCGGAGGAGCAATCGTCCTCCGCAGTCGGCTTTTTGGAGCGGATGAAGTCCCGTCGGACGGTCAGGGACTTTTCAGACGAAGCGGTTCCGCTGGCGTTGATTGAGACCGCCATTCAGGTTGCGGCCACGGCACCCAGCGGGGCCAATCAACAGCCGTGGCATTTTGTCGTGGTCGCCGATCCCGCGCTGAAACGCGAGATTCGAGTGGCGGCAGAGGCCGAGGAAAAGGCGAATTATGAGGGCCGATTTCCGGACGAATGGCTCGCAGCGTTGCAGCCGTTTGGGACCGATTGGCGGAAGCCGTTTTTGGAGACTGTGCCGTATTTGATCGTGGTCTTCAGCGTGAACTACGGCCTCGAAGATGACCGCAAAATTAAGCACTACTACGTGCAGGAGTCGGTCGGCATCGCCACCGGATTTCTATTGGCGGCCCTGCATTTGGCGGGGTTGGCGACGTTGACGCATACGCCGAGCCCGATGGGGTTCCTGAGCCGAATCTTGAATCGGCCGGCGAACGAACGCCCATTTCTGCTGATTCCAGTTGGTTACCCGGCGGCCGACGCGCAGGTCCCCGTGCTACCGAAAAAATTGATCGCCGACGTGCTGACGGTGCTCTAACGGAGCCGTTGCCGATACTGCTGGCGGGCATATTCATAGGCCCGTGCCATCTCACCGCGTTCTTCGAGTCTCACGCGACCGGTCTTCTGTTGCTCGCACAGGTCGACCGCTTTCAGGCACCATTCGATGCTGCGCCGCTCGCGGACCGGCGCATCGCCGACGGTGACCCAGACTGGGTTCGTGTGAGAACTCGGCAACACCCGGATGGCGACCCAGGAGCTACGATCGATGGTCGTCGAGAACTTCAATTCGCGCATCGATCCGTTGGCTTCGACCTCTTGCCGTTCCACCGCGACCCCGTTGACGATCAACTCGACGGGCACTTTCCGGCTCGTTCCGATGCGCGCCTGTTCGACATCCCAATATGGCTTTTTGTTGGCGATTCGCTTCGGTTCCGGGACGTCGCCGAGCAGAGCGGCCATCTGCACCGTCGCCGTCACCGCCCCGGCCTTGGCTAGCTTCACGTCGCCCTTGCCCATCTCGACGCCGTTGACGCGGAAATCGATCAAGTGGCTTTTGCCGTCGGAGACGTAGTTCCGGCCTTCTTTGATGCCAGCGATCCAGTCGCCATAGTCGGGCTTCGGTTGGCGGACATAGCTGCGCCCGAGACCGACCTTAGTGTCGTAAATGCAGGGAAAATCGGTTTCGCCGCTGATGCGCGTGCGGTAGCCCGCGTTCAACGTGTGATACCAAATATTGAGCTCCCACGGCCATGGGGTATCAACCGTTGAGATGAAATCAACCGCGTCGTGGGTGACGCTGACGACGTACTCGTTGGCACCGATACCATCGAAGCGGGGGTGGTCGTAGGAGAGCAGTTCGTCCTTGGGCATCTCGAGTCCCCAGCCGCTGTGGGCGAAACCGGTGACGGCACCCTGCTGCTTGGCCCACTTCAAAATCGGTAGTCCCCAAGTCGGCCAATCCTCGAGCCGCTGGGTGCCGGGATAGTCCTGCTCTTTCACGCCGAGCAGCACGAGATGGCCGGTGTGGCTGGACGGATGTCCGGAGATCTCGACGTCGTAGCGGATCTTGTTTTCGGCTGTCGAGAGCTTGTTGTCCTTGCCTTCGAAGAACGTTTTCTGGAAGTACCAACCGGGTCCCCAGGTCAGCACGCTGCCGATTTTCAAATCCTCGCCCAACACGTGCCGCATCATGTCCTGTGGATAGACGCCTTCTGTGGGGCGTTCGTAGTGCGAGCAACCCGCGGCATGGATATGGTGATCGCCCGAAATCCAGCCAAGTTTCGCGGGGTCGATCCAGCGTTCGAGTCCAAAGGCTTCCGTCCGATCTACCCGATCCATCGACACGGAGCGCAGAATCTTTTTGTACTCCGGTCCGCGCGAACATTCAATCGTGTAGCGGCCCGGCGGCAGCGCCAGCGTCTCGCCATCGGCTCGGTACACCTGCGGATGAAAGAAAAAATCGGGTGCCCTGCGCTTCGCTTGCGATGGGTACACCCGCCCCTTTTCATCCCGAACCAGGAACGAGGCGGTGGTCGGTCGACCGTCGAAATCTTTGACGCGCAGGGTCAATTTGGCGGCTGGGGTAATCCGAAACAGCACGTCGACCTCGCTGCGAAAGCCCAGATCCTGCGTCCCTTGGCCGACATCGAAAGCCAGCTTGCCCTCGCGCTGACCAGCCTCTCTGGCATAAATCTGCACTAACCGATATTCGACCTCCAGGCCGGACAGATGCATCTTGATTGGCTGCCGCGTGTAGCTTTGAATCTCCATCCACCGGCGCGCCCCGGTCGCCGCTGCTTGGTTCTGCATCGGTCCCGCGTTGGGTGAATCGACGCCGACGGCGGCGGTCAACCCGGCCTGATTGTGCACCTTGACGAGGAACGTCCGCCAGCCTTGTTCGATGAGTTCGGCCTTGGCTTGGCCCTGTTGAACCTTCACTCGGGCTTCCGGGTTGATCTCCAGCCCGACGAGGCAGTGCCGATCAAGAAGCTCTTGAATGCGCACCACGGAGGCGGTTGCAAGCTCCGCTCTCTCCGCCGCGGGCAGTGGTTCGCCCGTCAATTCCAGCGCCTGGGCGACGCGTTCCACCTGCGCCGCCAGCGGTTGTCGTTCCACCCGCTCCACGATCGGCAAAAGCTCGGCCCGCAAAGCGAGCGTCAGTACAAGTCCAAAGCAAAGTCGCATAGCGCCCCTATCCTATCCGAAAATTAAGCGCTACACTCGGCCTGATATGCGGACTCTGCTGTTGCTCCTGATCTGTAATGGCTTGGCCCAGGCGCAGACGGAGCCGATGGCCTCTCAGGCTCTTTTTGCGGTCGCCTCCGAAGCCACTGCTAGAGAGTGGCTCATGCAGAATTCTTTCGCGGCACTTGATGCGCAACATGTGTATTTTGCCGCGCGTCGGGATAGCGTCGTTGAACTCCAGA
>JANODS010000414.1:0-2992 GCA_031412835.1 Acidobacteriota bacterium
GGTCCCCGCGGTGGTTTGGTTGGGGCCCCCGGTGTCGGGGGGGGGCTTCTGGGGGGGTTTATTGGGGCGGGCGGGCGGGCTCAGGGGGGGGGGGTGGCGGGTCTTCCTCGGGAGGCTTTAGGTGGGTGAGGGCGGCTCGCCAGGCGGCGCTGTCGAGGTTGTAGCGCTGACGGAGTTGGCCCATGAGGCCGGTTTCAGCGTTGGCGAAGCAGGCGAGGAGGTGGGGTAGCGCGACTTTGGGGGCACCGTCGGCGAGGGCGACGGCGGCGGCGGCGTCGAGAAGGGCGACGGTTTGATCGGAATACGATGGCTTGCCGGGGAGTGGGGTGGGAGGTTGGGTCCACGTAACGCCGAAGGGTTCGAGATCGAGGTTCAGGGTGCCGATGCGGGCGATGGCGAAGCGGGAAAGGACGGTGAGTGCGCCGAGGAGGAGGTCGTCGGGATCGACGGTGGGGGATTCTCTGGCTTTGGCGTGGGAGATAGCCGATCGGAGGGCGTCGTTTAGATCCTGGGCCATGGCTAGTCCAGAATATGCGCTATCTTAAGCTCTGTCAATAGCATTTATAATCATTTAATTTTGGTTTTCCAGATTTGACGTGATCGATTGTTTGAGAGGTTCGCGAAGTCGGCAAGTTCCTTGCGGCGGCCGCTGGCGGGTTTGTTTTGGCGTAGATGGGTGATGTCGCCACCGGAGATCGAGGGTCGCCGCCCCGGCCGGTTTCTAGTGTTCTGAGTGAGGCACAGATCTGGAGTTAGGCCCGAGGCGGCGAAATCGAACAGAATGCATTCAACGCGGTTTGAGTTGAACGAGTTCGAGAACTCTTTGCAGTCCCGCAGTCGCGCTGGTAGAGCCATGGAATGTTAGGCGGAGAAGTTCGAGGGCTCGGCTGTTTGGGCCTTTTCGAAAAGGCTGGGGGCGTGGACACGGGGCGTGGCCACGGTTGACTGCGCCGTTGGCCCATGATAATGTTCCTGCGAAGCCGGGAGCCAACGTATGCATTCTGGTTTCTATGGGACGGTGAGCTATGAACACGTTGACTCGTCGCAATTGGATCCAAGCGGCAGGCGCAACTGCCGGACTTTTCACAATCGCCCCGGCGGAACCGCTTTTCGGGCAAAGCGCCGCCGGAAAAGGCAAGCGGGACTCGTTGCCGACGCAGCTTTATAAGAGCCTGACGGAGGCGCAGAGGCAAAAGCTTTGCCTGGCCGTCGATGACCCGAAACGGCAATACATCAACAATTGGTGGTACATCCATCCTGAACACCGGATCCCGAATTCATTTAGTGCGGAGCAACAGGACCTGATTCGGCAGATTTTCAATTCGATGCATAGTCCCGGGTTGCGGGACGCGGTTAACCGGCAGGTACTGATCGACCAGTATGGCGAGGAGAGGAACGCTCCCTCGGCGGGATTCTTCGGTACCCCGGCGGATGAGAACTTTGAGTTCATCTATACCGGGCACCATGTGACCCGGCGTTGCAATGCGCACTTCGATAAAGGCCAGGGATTTGGCGGGGCTCCGATTTTTTATGGGCACTACCCGCACCCGGCAAAAGAGATGCGGGAGAACTTTAACGAGACCAAGGATCATGTCGGCAATCCTTACTGGTATCAAGGCACGACGTTCAATCGGTTTGTGCAGGCTCTCGATGGTCGTCAACAGAAAATGGGTTTGGTTTCGGCTGAGCCTCGGAGCGAGAAGTCCGATGCGGTTGTTCAGATCACGGCGGAGAAGCGCGGGTTGCATGGATCCGAACTGAGTGCGGACCAGAAGAAGTTATTGATCGAAACGATGCGCGGGATGTTGGCGATGTTCCGCGAGGACGATGTGAACGCGACGATCCAAACGATTCAGAAAAAGAGTATCGTTGATCGGCTTTCGGTTTCCTGGTATGGGGGGAAATACGACATCGGTTCCGACCAGGTTTGGGACACGTGGCAAATTGAGGGTCCGGATATGGTTTGGTACTTTCGCGGGGTGCCGCATATTCACTCCTACTTTCAATTGAAGGGTTAAGGGCGGGGCCTGGAATGTTTGGTGTTGTGGCGGCGATCAAGATTTCGATGGCCGCCAGAAAGCTATGGACTGATGGGGAGACTTTCGAGATCGGCGAGATCCTTGGCGCGGCCGCTGGCAGCTTTGTTTTGGCGTAGATGGGCGAGGCTGATGACGGGGACGGCGATGTCGTCGATCTGGAACATCTGCCGATCCGCGTAACAGGTTTCGAACTCGACTCCGGAGATCGTGGTTAGGATTTCGATGCGAATGGGAGGGAGACCCAGGCGGACGATGTTGTTCGGCGTGAGGAACAATTCAGGGGTAAGGCTCGATGCGGGGAAACCAAACTCTTGGACAGCAAGACGTACCCTGGCGGCATTTTCCGAGCTTCGGTTTATCCAGATGTCGAGATCATTGGTAGCTCGGATGTGCCCATGGATGCCTACCGCGTATCCGCCAATCAGGAGATATTCAACGCGGTTTGAGTTGAGCGACTTCAAGAACTCGTTGAAGTCCTTCGGTAGCGCTGGTATAGCCATAGAAGGTTCTGCGGAGAAGTTCGAGGGCTTGGAGCCGCTCGACGGGCGGGCGGGTTAGCCAGTAGGCAACCGCGTCGTCCGGATCATTGAGGCGGGCTACGGAGAAGTGGGAGCGGTCGATTCTAAATTCCTCGGACTCTTCTTGATCTGTGTTGCCCATCGCTGACTAGTTTAGCGCTAGTGGACGATCGCTTTGAGAGGGCATACTTAGAGTAGGTCTTGAAACTGTTGGATCGACATGCCGGATGCGCGAATCAGGGACCGGAGTGTTCCGGGTGCCAGTTCGCGGTGAAGGGGGACGGACAAGACTGCCGGATGGCGGAGTTTGATGAGGATCAGGTGACTGCCGTCCCGCCGGTCGCGAGTCCAGCCTGCACGGACGAACGCTCTGACCGCTTGTTCGCCAGAGACTACGGGCAACTACACTAGGCGACTTCTACTTCGATTTCCCGA
>JANODS010000415.1:0-3787 GCA_031412835.1 Acidobacteriota bacterium
TTGCGGCGAGCGCGGCGCTGATGTCGGAGGCCCTGGCTGTGCAGACCGGAATGCGGGTGCACTGCTGCCAGGGCGCATCGACGGGGATCCCGTGGGGGATGGAGGAGATCCCGTTTGCGGCGGACAACGAGCCCGCGCGGAGCGTATTGCGGCGTTTGGTGGAGGCGGCGGCGCGGGGTCAAGCGGACCGCATTTTCTGGTTGCAGCGATGCGATCCGCGGGCTGGCGGATGGTGCTTTATCAACTTGACCTACGCGAATCGTGCGGCGGTCGCACAAGAGAATCCACCCATCGGATCCACGCAGCCGAATCGGTGGTTCCAGAAGACTCCCGAGAAACCATGAAGGCCACGGTTGTATGGCTGGCGCTTCTACTTATCCCTTGCGCCACGGCCCAGCAGACGGGCGTCTCGCTGCGGATAGCGGCACCGAAGGCGAAATTCTATTTGGGGGAAGTGATCCCGCTTACGCTTTCCTACACCGTCAGCCAGCCAGGAAGGTACGTGGCGGATTCGAGGTTGCAGGATCGCGTCGGCCGGATGAACTTCATCGAAGAGTTTCGGGCTGAGCCACCTGCGGCGACGGAGGATCCATTGCGTGGGCTTCCGGGGGAGAGCGGCGCGATGGGTGGACTTTCAAGCGGAAACATTCTTCTCACCGCGGATAAGCCCTTCCACGTCGAACGCAATCTGAACGAGTGGGTTCGATTTCGTGCGCCCGGCACCTATCGGCTCTCTGTGACGAGCCGACGAGTGCGGCGGGTGACCGGAGCCGACAAAACCGGGTTGGAATTGCAAAGCTTTGCCAACAGCAAGCCGGTGGAAGTCGTTTCCAATATCCTGACATTGGAGATTCTTGCCGCGCCCCCAGAATGGATCGCTGGGCAAATCACTGCTGCCACGGCCGTACTCGACGGCCCTCTCACAAACGACAGCGCAAGCTTTCGTCGGCGTGAGGAGGCGGGGCAAACTCTCCGCTTCCTGAACACGGTCGCGTCGGGGACCGCTTTGGCGAAGCGGCTTCCGGAAGACTACGGCCTGAGTCACTTCGGGATTCTCGATTCCGATCATCGGGCGGCTTTGCTTTCCATCATGGTGAAGATGCTCGACGAGCCTGGGCAAGCGATTTCGGAGCGTTTTCTGACGACGCTTGCGCAGTTGGCGGAGCTGGTGGCCTCAGGCGGCGTAGTGGGGCCATATCCCCAATCCGAGTCAGCTCGTCAGCAATGGCAAACAGAGTCGACGCGAAGGGCGGCTGTGTTTGCCGAAAGGCGCGATCACTTCGTTTCAGTTTTGGTGCGGAGCCTGCCGAAGAAAACACCGCTCGCCCGCGCGCGGACCAGCGACGGATTGCTGGGTGTCGCGGAGTCCGCGGCCGTCCCGCCACCATGGCTGCAAGACATCGTCGGTTCCTTGATCGCCGATTTCAGGGCTCTGCCCGCGCACTTACAATCGAACTTGTTAGGTGGGCGATTTCGGTTGTTGCGGAGCTCGAATATCCTTCCGCTCTTGAACGACTTGGCCCGCAATCCGCCGCTTGGTAACCCATCGATTTACTCACTGGTCGTTCGGCGGATCTACGACTTGGAGCCGGAGACTGGCCGGGAGCTGATTCTGGCAGAGCTCCGCCGACCCGACGGCTCCCGCGTCGATAACGACACGCTGATGATGCTGCCGGACGAGAATTTTTCCGAGTTGGATGCCGTGTTCGCAGCCCAGGTCGCTCGCGGCGGATCGTTGCGCGCGCAGTTGATCACTCGCTACGCGACGGGTGCGATCGTGAAAGAGGTAGAAGCCGGGTACCTGGCTTTTCATGCGGAACTCGACCGCCAGAAGCTCCCCCACTGTCCGTTTCCGCTCGTGTATTACTTCTTGAAATTCGACCCGGAGTTTGGAGAGCGCGAACTGAGGAAGGCCATCGCAACCGGCCCCTGCTACGACATGGGGACGGCGTTCGAATCGCTGGGCTCGCACGCGATGAGTCCGGCGCTGGAACGCCTGGCGATCGAGCATTTGACGAGTGGGACTGTGGCGGTAAAGCGGGGAGCGGCGACGGTATTGGGTCGGGCTGGTTCGCCAGAATCGCAGCAGTCGCTGTGGGAGACGATGGCATACTTTCGTTCCTGGTGGAAGGATCGGGAAGACGACCTGCGGAAGCCAGCGGGCGACGAAAGTATTCTCCTGGAGCAAACGCTGTGCACCGCGTTGGCAAAGGCCGGCAGTTGGGTACTGGGCGAGGCAGACCTGCGCCGACTGCTGGGGGTCTGTAGCAGTGGGGAGTGCCGCGGCGCTGTAGCGGAATGGCTCCGGGACGCGAAAGCGCCGGTTCGGATTAACAGCTATGCTGACTACGATCAGGTTCACTTCAACGTGGCGCAGTATTCGGTTTCGGGAGAGCTGGGTCTTCGGCGGAAGCTGAAGCAGTTTCCAGCGGGGACGAGTTTCCGGGTGGCGGAGGCGAGGTCGGAAGACGAGAAGCTGACGCGTGCGTGGGTTGAGGCGGCGGTCGGGGAGGCTGGACATCGCTTGGTGCCGTAGCGATGTTCGAAACGGTTGTCACGGCCGCTTCGAGGAACGATCCTGCAAGGCGGCAGCGAAGGAGTTTCCCGGTTGGTCGAGGGTGAGTCGCACAACCATCGAACCGCTGCCCGCCGGTATGTCGGCGGGGACGGCTGATGTTGCCTCCCCCGCGCTATTCCCGAGCCAGACGGCATGCAATTTGTACGGAACCCCCGCGAAGACACGCAGGCTGAAGTGGCCGTTGGGATCGGCTGTTTCTTGCGCCACGACGGCTTGGGAGCTGTCCAAGACGAATAGGCGAACGACGGGCGCGGGCCGTCCATCGGCCATCGCCACGAACCCTTCCAGTACTCGCTCCTCAAGGCGCTCCGGGAGGATGAAGTCATAGATGCGACTTTCCGGCCTTCCCGAGAAGTCAATATTCGCCGCCGCCGATGGCGAGTCTGTTCCCGGAAAGAACCAACGTGGATAGGGGATCTCCCGCGTTGCCGAATGCGTTAGATTAACGCCCAACTGGTAAGTCCCCGGTCGCGCAGTGCGCAACGCGTATCGCCCCTCCTGATCGGTCATGGTGCTGCCTTCCGAACCGCGGGCTGAGCCGAGTTCCACTTCGGTTCGACCAGCGGGCCTTCCGTCGATCGTGGTGACCCGGCCAGCCAGTTCCAAGAACCGGAACAAGGTAACATCCACGCAGCCTTTGGCGTTGATCTTGACCTTCGGATCGTTCGGCAAGTTGCCGTCCGATTCCTGATGGATGGAGTATTCGCCGGGTTGCAAATGGGGAAACGTGGCGTCACCAGCGACATCGCTCCGCGCCAAGTGCCGGCCGTCCAGGCCTTCCGCAAGGATGGTTACGCCCGGCTTACCGGTGAGCACGCGAAGCTCACCGGTAGCTGGCTCCTGCGCCATTTTATGGAAGTAGGCGACATCCTCCATCGCTTGATCGAGCGGCCGGGTCCGCGAGCAGATGCCAGTGGCCAGCCGACCCTCGGAATCCGCATAGGCGTAGACGACGTACTCCGAACCAGTGTGGAACGCATAGCCGCAATCGCCGCCGCCCTGGCCGGTAACGATCTCAACCTCTGTTTGCTTCGACGGGATGCCGCTGAGCACGTCCCGCACCCGCATGCGAACGACGCGCATCGGACGAGAAGACGATGACGGCGCGCCGGGAAGGAACCGACCGACGGGATCCGAAATTGCGAGAACCGTTCCGATGAAAACGGCGGCAGACTGTCCCGCCGATTGGCAGGGGGAGCTGCTGCCGAT
>JANODS010000416.1:0-1780 GCA_031412835.1 Acidobacteriota bacterium
GAGTTCCTGCACCATCGGCTCCCTTGCTTCGAACCGATAGCTTTTCAGCATCCCTTCCTTTTTCCCGTCCCGGCTCAAATGCAGCACCCAGTCATGATCCTTCGAAGGCGGTCGAGTTCGGCGACAGGGGAGCCGTTGTCCCAAAGATGGGCGACGGGGCTGGCGGAGCCTTCGTCGCGGGCATCCTCATCGCTAAGGAAGCGGTAGGTTTTGTAATCGAGGGGTTCGTTTTTGTAACCCCAGGCGATGGCGATTTTGTCCCAGGGGCCGATGGCTTTTCCGTAGGAGTTGGCGAGGGAGGGCTTGCCGTTGACCATGTCGATTTTGGGGTGAGGGTAGTCCATGACGCTGGCGGAGTTAGCGGCAAAGTTGTGGGCGAGGCCGAGGGTGTGGCCGACTTCGTGGGCGGAGAGTTGGCGAAGACGGGCGAGGCCCATTTCCTTCATGGCGAGGTTGGCGGGCTGGCCGGTTTCGTAAGGCGCGAGGACGCCTTCGGCGATCATGTAGTCCTGGCGGACGCGGAGGGAGCCGAGGGTGACGTTGCCCTTGATAATTTGGCCCGTGCGGGGGTCGACGATGGAGGCACCGTAGCTCCATCCACGGGTGGAGCGGTGGACCCAGTTGATCATGTTGTAACGGGCGTCCATGGGGTCGGCGTCTTCGGGAAGCAATTCGACGGTGTAGGTGCCGGCGGGGAAGGCGTCGGCCCACCAGCGCGCCCCATCGAGGAGCGCTTGGCGGATGGGTTCGGGGGTGCCCGGGTCGAGGTAATACTTGATCGGAAGGCGATGGCGCAGGGCGTAGCGCTTGGTGATGGGTTCACCGAGGGGGGCTGAATAGTCCATGAAGGTTACGGCGTTGAAGCTGGAGCGGGGGTCGAGCGGCTTGGGGACAAAGCCGGGGGCGGGGAGGGCGACGAAAGAGTAGTGTTCGCGGACGGTGAAAGCTTCAGCCGAGGGCGAGACGGAGGCGACGAGGCCGCCCTGGGGTTCGCCCGTAAAGGTGAGCTGGACTTCGATTTCGGTGTTGGTATCGAAGCCTTTAGTGCGGGCGATGTAGATGGCGCTGCGGGTGAGATCAACTTTGTAAGCTCCGGCGCGGGCGCGGCGGAGGCCGGCGGCGGCATCGTGGCCGTCGCGGAGGGCGAAGGGGGTGGCGTCGATGAGGACCCGGGTGCCTTCTTCAGCTGCGATGGGGAAGCCCCAGTGGACGGTGCTGGCGAAAGAGTCCGCGACGGCCTTTTGTTCGGGGAGGTCCGGGGAGGAGGAGCGGAAGCGCTGGTTCGCTTCGGTGAGAAGGATTTTGGGACCAATGCGGTCGAAGCGGAGGAGGTGCGAGCGGCCGACTTGGCCCCTATCGAGGCCGATGTCGTTCGAGCCAAGGCCGGCGGGGAGGGATGTGTAGAAAATGAATTCGTCGCCCACCTTTGGAATTTCAAGAAACAGGTTTCCGGTTTTTACGTCCCAATAGAGTGGGAACAATCCGTCGCGCTTTTCCATGCCCGCCGTTTTTTCCGCAATGGTGACGGCTGACGCGGCAGCGACAGTCAGTAGGATAATGGCAAGAACCCGAAGCATGTTAAAAGTATCGCATTGGCTTTTGATGATGGCCGCGCCGCTGAGCGCGCAGACGATTTGCGCGCCGACGCCGGCGTACTCGCTATGCGATTTGGTGTTCGATGCGCCTGCCGGGGCGACATTGCAGGCGGAGGTTAGGTCGCCGAAGCATAAGACGTTTTTGATGCCGGCGTTTGCGTCGGCACCGGGGAAGCTGACCGTGC
>JANODS010000417.1:0-1128 GCA_031412835.1 Acidobacteriota bacterium
CTTGTCGGCGAGGGTTTCGACGCGCAGTTTGAGGGTGTACCACGTGTCCCATTTCCACGGGAATTTCTTGCTGACGGTGCGGGCCGTTTCCGGCTGCCAACTTTGCAATTCCACTTTTTCAGCGTTGCCGAACAGGATGAGATTGTAGCGCTGGGCCACCAAGCCGACGTCGCCCATCTGGCGCCGTTTTTGGGTGGAACGGACATCGCCCTGGACCGTGTAGTTGGCCATTTTGGTATCGCCAAAGAAGACTCGGGCGCGCTTGGTGGCGGGGTTGTCGGCTAGTTTGACGAGAATCCGCCCTTGGCCTTCTTCCTGCCGTACTTCGAACTTCGTGTTGCAGTTCACCCACTCCATGGGCACCTTGCCGACATCAACTTTTTCAAAATCCCAGGCCCAGTTCAGAGGCGGGATAATACGGGCTCGGGCAGTGCCGGTGACTGCGCCGATGGTCGCCTTGATCAAGCCAGCTTGGGCAATCGGGTCAGCCGCTGCGACTAACTTGCCGGTATCGGAGATCAAACCCTTCAGCCCTTCGAGGACCCAAGTCGCCTTCTCTTCCCGGATGAAATTGCCGTTGGCGTCGAAGGCGCGGGCACGGAAATTGGCCGTTTGGCCGGGCATCAGGACGAGTTCCGCGGGGACGACCTGGACAAACGCGACCGCCGCGCCAGCAGGTGCATTCTTCGGCGTCGGCAGCGGAACCGGCGGGCCCACTTGCTTCTTCCCGATGGCGTAGGTCGCTTTGGTCGTGACTAGAAAAACTCGGCCTTCGCTGATGGCGACCGAACCGAGCACTTTTTCACTATCGTCTTCATTCTCGCCGGGTTTGGCGAACGAAACTTCGCTTAGTTTTTCGAGCCGATCATTGTGCGGCTTCATGATGAAGAATTTGCCGTTCTCGGTGCCGACGTAAAGTTTTCCGTCGGCCAGGACGGGTGATGCCCGTTGGATGGTGCCGATGTTCTGCTTCCAAATTTGCCGACCCGTGACGACATCGAAGGCGAAGACGTTTGCGCCGTTGTCGACTTGGATGAGGCGGTCGCCGTCGATGATCGGCGAAGAAAAGCCGAGTTGGAGGCCGGGGAAGTAGAACTTGGCCTGCTCCTTCTTGATGGGCCCTTTCAT
>JANODS010000418.1:0-14334 GCA_031412835.1 Acidobacteriota bacterium
CCGAGCGGCGCGGGCTTGCGGATGCGGTTCGTAGGCGGGCAACCCAACGCCCTCGGGCTGCCCGAGCAACTTCTCGAAAGCGTGACCAACTCCTACCTCGGGCCCGACCCCGCCCATTGGAAAGTCGGCATCCCCAACTTCGGCCGCGTCCGTTTCGCCAACGTCTACCCCGGCATCGACGTTGTCTATTACGGCAACGAGCGCGATCTGGAATATGATTTCATCGTCAAAGCGGGGGCCGATCCCAGCCAGATTCGAATCCGTTACGCCGGCTCCGATCAACTGCGACTCGATCCTGCCGGAGACTTACTCGTCAATCTGGCTGGAAAAGAGTTGCGCCAACGCCGCCCCGTGATCTATCAAACCGCGCCCGACGGAAGCCGCCTGGAAGTACCCGGCCTCTATCGAATCGTCGGTGCGGGAAACGAAGTCCATTTCGAGCTCGCCGCGTATGACAAAAGTCGTACATTGGTAATCGATCCGACGCTCGTCTACTCAACCTTCCTCGGAGGAGCGCAGGCCGATCTCGGATATGCCATCGCCGTCGAAAGTCAGGGCGCGTCCTACATCGCCGGCACCACCGCCGGCGGCTTTCCGCTGCAAGCCGCCGCCCAACCAGTCGCTGGCGGTCCGAACGATGCGTTCGTCGCCAAGTTCAACGCCGCCGGTGCGCTTGTCTTTTCAACTTATCTCGGCGGCACAGGAAACGACGAAGCGCGCGGGGTCGCTCTCGACGGCGTCGGCGGCGTGTACGTCACCGGATTCTCCAACAACAACGCCTTCCCCCGGTTGAACGCCTCGCAAAACACCTTCGGCGGCGGCATCGACGCGTTTGTAGTCAAGCTGACCAGTTCCGGGGCCCTCGTCTACAGCACTTACCTCGGCGGCTCCGGCAACGATTTCGGCAATGCAATCACGGCGGATAGCACCGGATCAGTCTTCGTGACGGGCTACACCGATGGCAACTTTCCGGTCCTGGCCGCCTCCCAAGCCACCTACGGCGGAGGCGGCGACGCGTTTGTCACCAAGTTGGGCCCCACCGGAGCCCGCGTCTACAGCACCTTCCTCGGCGGCGCGGGGGCTGATTCCGGACAAGGCATCGCGGTGGATCCCACCGGAGGGCTCTACATCACCGGCTGGAGTCAAGGCTCCTTCCCGATGTTGAATGCCCACCAATCCACGTTCGGCGGAATCTCCGACGCGTTCTTAGTGAAGCTGAACACCGTTGGCACCCGGCTGTTCTCCACCTACCTGGGCGGAAGTGGAAACGATGCAGCCAACGCCGTAGCCGTCGACGCGGCCGGCTCCGCTTACATCGCCGGATCAACCGGCGGAGCCTTTCCCGTCCGGAACGCGGCGCAGGCCAGCTCCGGCGGAGGCACCGATGCGTTCGCCGCCAAGTTCAGCAACACCGGAAGGTTGTTCTATTCAACCTTTCTCGGCGGCTCAGGGTCCGACTCGGGCCTAGGCATCGCCGTCGATAGCACTGGAGCCATGTACCTCACCGGCCAAACCTCCGGCGCCTTCCCCTCGCTCGATCCTTCTCAAGTTGCCTTCGGAGGAGGCGGCACCGACGCGTTCGTCGTGAAGCTGGCGCCGAATGGTTCGAGGAGTTACTCAACTTACCTGGGCGGTACCGGTGCCGAGACCGGTCAAGCAATCGCCGTCGATGCCGCCGGCTCCGCCTATGTCACCGGCTCCACCCCCGCCGGTTTCCCAACCCTCGCCGCCACGCAGAACACCTTCGGCGGCGGAACCGGCGATGCGTTTGTCACCAAAGTAGGCGCATCGGGCGTACCGCCGACCGCTCAACTCACCGGCCTATCTCCCGATACGGTCCGCACCGGGGCAGCCAGTTTTACGCTCTACCTCACCGGCACCGGAATGCTGCCCACCGCCACCGTTCGCTGGAACGACACGCCCCTGGTCGTCCTTTCCGGCACCACCATCGCTGCCACCTCCGCCCAGGTCGTCGTCCCCGCGAGCCTCGTAACAACGGCCGGCTTTGGCACCATCACGATCACGAACCCCGGCCAGAACTCTTCGAATGCCATCTACATCGCGATCAACGCCACGGCGACGACGCCCTCGCTTTTCTCCGCTACGCCAGCTTACCTCTGGAACCCAGCGAACGGCATCCTCGGGAACCGAACCGTAATAGTCGAAGGAACCGGCTTCGAGCCTGGAGCCATCGTACTCTGGAATGGCATCGCGCAAACGACCGTAACTGACTTTTCCGCAAACGGCAGGGCCGTGATCCGGGCAATCGTAGCGAGGAGTCTCGTCGACACCCCCTCCCTAGCTACCGTCACCGCCAGGAACCCAGGGGGCTCCACGTCCGGTGCCCTAAACTTCACAGTGCCCGAAAGGCGATTCTTCAATGGAATTACTCCCACCGTCGGCTATACCGGCGTCGGCTTCTCGCTCGATGTAAACGGCAGCGGATTCGCCGCCGGCGACAGCGTCATCTTGTGGGCACCCGGCAATCAAGTCACGGGGCTCCCGACGACCGTTGTAAACGGCTCCGTCCTGCGCGCCACCGTCCCGGACGCAAACCTTCCCAACGCGGGCACCTACCAAATCTGGGTTCAATATCTCGGCGCCGCGGGAGCCGGCGGCACTAACGGACGGTACGCTACCGAGCAGGATTCGCTCCCTGTCACCGTTCCCGTCTGCAACTCGTTCTCCCTCAGCCGCCCCTCGGCCGCCGTCGAACCCGAAGGCGGCACCGGGCTCACCGTCGCCGTCATCGCCTCCGGTGGTTGCCGCTGGACGGCCACCAGCCCCGCCAGTTGGCTCACCATTACCGGCGGCGCTTCCGGAGTCGGCTCCGGCCCCGTCACCTTCAGCGCCTTGGCCAATCCCGGGAGCACTCCCCGATCAACAACGTTAACCATCGCCGGAATCAATTTCGTCGTCACCCAAGGGCGTCCCCTTCCCTGCTCGACCTCCGCATTAAGCCAAGCCAATCTAGACTTCCGAGCCTTTGCCACCGCCGCCGCCGTAGGAGTCAGCTCCCGGAAGGCGTGTGCCTGGACCGCGGTCAGCAATGCCCCCTGGCTTACGGTGACCGGCGGAGCAACCGGCACCGGCAATGGAGGCGTCAATTTCGCAGTGGCCACCAACCCGGCTGCGACAGGTCGTACCGGCACCATACTGATCGCAGGGCAATCTCTTGTCGTTCGCCAACTTGGGACCGCCGAGCTTCAGCGTTGCACCGTGTCGGCGGGTACCGTCGACCTCGTCGGCTTCGAGGGAAGAACCCAACGCATGCGCGATATGACCATCGTATGTAGCTCCCTCCCGCGAGCCATCGTCGTCGACCTCGAACTCCGTTTGAACGCCAACGTCACCAATCGACTCTCCGCCGGCCTCACCGATATCTCCCTTTCCCGAAACGGGGTCCCCGTATCGAATGGACGATTGGCCGGCTATAACTCCGTCCGGTGGCCAGGTGTGGCGTTGGCTGCTGGAACCACCACGTTCGTCATGAGCGGTTTACTCGTGGATACAAGCCTCATCGACCCCAACGGAGCCTTGCCCGCGATCGACAGCCTGCTTCGCGTCAACTCGGTCCTCCCATTGCCGCTCGAAAACGCGCAAACCACCGTCGCTGGTCGCCAAAGGGGTCTCCTCGGCGAAATCTTAAACTACAGCGATATCGACGGACTCGCTGCCCCGACCGCCTCATTCTCGTTGCAATTCACCGAAAGCATCACGAACTTCTTCAACGGAAGCGGAGGCGGACCCGCTAATCCCGGCAGCCGCCTGCGCACCGTTCTCCGCAATGTCCCCGCCGGATGGAAAGTGTTCTTCCCCACCGAGCCGTCCGACGGGACGGGCAAATGGCGGCTCGTGTCCGCCGACGCGACAGGTGCCGGTGGCACCCTGCAAGGGGGTGTCACCATGGATGGCTTCCCCAGCAACCCGTACAAAGAGTTGGCGGTTGTGAACGGATCGGTCGTCGCCACCTGGGAGATCCAGAACGCCTCATCCACGGATATCGACGGCTGCGAAATGCCCATCGTCATCCAAGGCCCTGGCGTAAGCGCCGCTGCCGTCGAGGCCATGGTGGCTAACAGCTTGGTGGACATCGCACCCGTCAGCCCCATCGGCATTGCCAGCGCCACGGCCCCCATTCCTCGCTTCCGCGACTTCACCGCGCCGGAAAAACATGTCCGCTTGCGGCTCGGAAGTGCCATCACCTCCATCGGCGCGGGTAGCGTCGCCAGCGCCGGCGGGAAGTCAAGTTCGCAGTCCGAAAAAGCGCTCTTTTACGTCGGAACACCAGTGGTGTTCGAGCAGACGGTGGCCAACGAAAGCATCGACCAAACCGCCACGAATGTGACGATTCGCAATAACTTACCCACCGGATTGCTGCTCACGAGTTGCTCTGTCCCCTGCACGCAAAACGGCGATCAAGTCATCATCCCGGTCTCCGCGCTCGGCGTCGGGGAGACCCGAACCGTCACCGTCAACACCACCGTCGGCCCAGACCTCGCCGCTGGCGGCATCTTGAGCAATTGGTCCACAGTCGATAGCGACAACCCCGTCGACGATCTCGATGCCAGCTCCGTGGCGACGAGTCTGGTCGTCAACCCGCGGCCACCCTTCGTCACGGATACGCCTCCCATCAGCGGCACCGGCGCCAATCAAACCTTCGTCTTCCGATTCACGAGCCCGAACGGATTCGCACAACTCGACGTTCTCAACATCTTGATCAATCGGGCGCTCGACGGTGCAAATGCCTGCTATATCGCCTACTCCCAGCCCGGCCGCGTGCTCTACCTCGTCAACGACGCCGGCACCGCCAGTGGGTTGACCGGCCCGCTCACCCTCGGCCTCGTCTCCGGCGCGGTCTTGAACAATCAGTGCGTCATCAACTCGGCCGGATCCTCCGCCGTCGGCAGCGGTAACACCCTCACCCTCACCTTGAGCATCAACTTCAAGCCCAGCTTTGCCGGCAATTCCGTCATCTATCTGGCCGCCCGAGACCTAACCAGCGGAAACTCGGGTTGGAACACGATGGGCTTCAACGAAGTGCCTCCAGCGGCGGTCACCTTTCCGAATCCAGTCGGCATCAACCCATCGTCTGGAACCACCGGCAGCCGAGTGCTGACCTTCACCTACGACGATCAAACCAACGCCAACAATTTGTTGACCGTCTGGGGACTCACGAACACAGCACTCAATGCCGATAAGGCCTGCTATTTTGCCTACTACGTCCCAGGAAATCTACTCCTTCTCTTCCCGGACAACGGTGACGGCAACGCCGCCACGGCCATGCCGCTCAGTGGCACAGGCCAGATTCAAAACTCGTACTGCCTAATCGCCGCTGGCGGCTCCAGCGTGACGAAGTCCGGAGGAAGGCTCGTCTTGAATCTGAACATCACCTACAAAACCAGCTTTGCCGGGAACAGGGCGATCTGGCTCGCCATGCAGACCGTCGCCGGCCAAGTCAGCGCCTGGAAAGTGGCGGGTGCCTGGCAGGTGCCCGCCCAATAGTCCCTATTTGAACTGGTAAAACACCCCAAACTCAACCTTGCCAAAGTAGTCTTTGAAGTCCCCCGTCGGCTTGTACACCTTGGCTTCCGCGCGGAATCCAAAGCGTTGCCGAACGTAAAAGCGAAGGCCGCCCCCAAAGTTCACCGCCAAGTTGGTCGCCGACGGCGCGGCTAGATCGCGCTCCCGCACCGCCTGCCCGTCATCCACCGACGCCTTCACGGTCTTCGATGGCGTGTGGATCATGCCCACCCCGAAAACACCATACGGAACAATCGGAAACTCGCGGATCGGCATGCGAATATGCACCCCGCCATGGAAATCCGTCAACGGAATACTATAAGTCGTCTTGATCGTTCGCCCCCCGCCGCTCGACGTGCTCTGCCGACCAATCCCCGGAAAGTAACTAAACTCCGTGTACGGCAGAATGTATTTGGTCACCGCATAAGTTAGGTTCGCCCCACCCATCCAACGAGCCTTATCAATTCCATAGCTGGAGCCGAGAAAGCCGCCAAGCTCATAGCTGCCCGATCGAACCACCGAGCCCCCCTGGGCGAAAGCGGTCGACGTGCCGCCGAGTAAGGAGATCGCAAGCGTCGCCAAGGGCAACACCACGGATCGGCGCGTAAAGAAGCCGACGGTTCTACGGATACAGGCTGTCATATCTCAAAGGTCCTAAGAAAGTGAAGTCGAATCAGACGGTGTTCGTACTATAGCCAACCGATGTTAGGCTGTCAATTTGAAACCCCCGCGCCGGGTCCGCTCCTATCGGAGAAGCCGCAAGCGGTATCATGACAGGATCCATTGTCGAAAGCCGCCCGGGGATCGGCAACTGTCGGTGCCATCGTGGACAGCATGATCAAACAGATCGGAAAATACCAAATCTTGGAGGAGATTGGACGCGGCGGATTCGGCCGTGTATACCGCTGTTTTGACCCCACCGTGGGCCGCGTCGTAGCGCTCAAACTACTGCTCCCGGATGCCACCGACCCCGAGCATTTAGGCCGTTTCCGGATGGAAGCCGCGACCACCGGAAACCTGCGGCATAGAAATCTGGTCGTCATTCACGAGTTCGGCGAACAGGACGGTCTCCAGTACTTGGTCATGGAGTTCCTCGAAGGCGAGGACCTGCAGAAACGAATGCAGGCAAAAGCCGCATCCCCCCTGCTCGAAAAGATCGAAATCATGCAGCAGGTCGCCGTCGGCCTCCACTGCGCCCATGAATCGGGCGTCGTCCATCGCGATGTCAAGCCCAGCAACATCATGCTGCTGCGCGATGGCACCGTCAAGGTGATGGATTTCGGCATCGCGCGCCTCACCCGAGCCGATTCCACTCGTTTGACCAAAACCGGCTACCTCGTCGGCACGTTGAACTATATGAGCCCCGAGCAGTTCCGCGATGGAGACGTCGATCCGCTCTGCGACATCTGGGCGTACGGCGTCATCTACTACGAGTTCCTGACCGGGAAACACCCCTTTGACGCCGCGACCACCCCCGGCCTCATGTACGCGATCACCAATCAAGAGCCCAAGCCGATGGCCACGTTGGCTCCAAATTGCCCCCCCGCGCTCGAAAGAATCATCCTCCGCGCCATGACGAAGGAACGCGACCTCCGTTACCAATCGCTCGAAGATCTGCATATGGATGTCGAGCCCATCCTGCTCGACCTCCGGCGCGAACGCGCCAAAAGCCTGCTGCCCGAAGCCTATCAATTGTTCGAGCAGCAACGCTGGGAAGAAACGCAAGCCCTCGTACGCCGTATCCTCGACCTAAACCCCATGGAGACCGAAGCCCGCGCCCTCCGGGAACGCATCTCCCAACAGTCGCACCAAAAGGCGATTCAGCCGAAAATCCTCTCTCTCCGCAAAACCGGAGAAGAGCACCTGCGAAACCGCCGCTTCGGCGAAGCCATTCATGCCTTCGAATCCGCGGCTCGCCTCGATCCCGCCAACTCCGAGTTAAAGGCGGCGGTCGAATCCGCCAAAGCCGCCGTCGAACGCAGCCGACGCGCTGGCCAACTGCTCGAAGCCGCGCTGGGCGATTTGCGAAACGAGCAACTAACCTCCGCCAATCGCAACGCCGCCGAAGCCAGTCGCCTTGACCCCGACAACCCTGGCGCCGCGGACGTCATCCAACGACTTCGCGAAGCAATCGATGACCGAAGCCGCCGTAGCGACGCCAACTCCGCCCTCGACCGCGCCAGGGCGCTCGTCGATGCGCGCGCCCATCCAGAAGCCCTAGCCCTCCTCCGCGACATCGAACAGCGGTATCCCGAAACCCCCGGCTTACCCGAACTCCTCGCCCAAGCCGAGCAGATTCGAGAAGAAGAGATGCGCCGAGCCCGCCGCGACGCCGGCCTTCGCGCTGCCTGGGCGAGTCTCCGCGCCAA
The DNA here is from genome assembly GCA_031412835.1 of Acidobacteriota bacterium. Taxonomy (GTDB): domain Bacteria; phylum Acidobacteriota; class Terriglobia; order Bryobacterales; family Bryobacteraceae. The sequence continues at coordinate 7,893 of JANODS010000418.1, forward strand.
CGACCCACCCACCGCCCTCCAGCAGTTGCAACGGCTCCGGCCCGAGTTCGCCGCAGATCCAGAAGTCATCGCCGTTCAACAACAAGCGCAGGAGCAACTGCAGAAACAGGCCCGCGAAAAAGTGGTCGCGGCCGCGCTGGAACGCGCCAAACGCTTGCTCGGAGACAAAGACCTCGACGGTGCCGAACAGGTCCTGGAACGCGCGGCGAAGGAGTCCGGAGGCGACGCCGCGCTGTCCGCCCTTTTACAAGAGTGTCGCGATACGCGCACACGGCAAAGGAACGAAGCGGCCATCCAACAAGCCGTGCAGTCCATCGAATCGCAGCGGCAGGCGGGAGATTTTTCCAAGGCCCAGGCCGCACTCGCCCAAGCCCGGCAGCAGTTCGGGTCCGACGCCCGTCTGCTCGCCCTCCAACAGTCCGTCGAACAGGACGTCGGCAGGGAGGCCCGGCGAGCGGCGCTGCGCCAAAATGCCGCCGAGATCCGCACCTTGCTCACGCAAAAACAGTACCCCGAAGCCGTCGCCAAAGCCGAAGCGTGGAACCGCCAGTGGGGCACCGACCCCGAGATCGAAGAGCTACGCGGTTCCGCCCAACGCCTGGGTACCGAGGCCCGCTTACGCGAGTCCCGCCACGCCCTCCTCGAACGGGTCAGAACCCTCGAAGCCGCCGGACAACGGGCCGAGGCACTGCGAGTACTCGACGGTGAGATCGCCCACTATAGCGGAGACGCCGAATTCGCCGACGTGCGACGAAGGCTCCTTGATCGCTTAGAGCGGGAACGCCAAGAGCACATCCTCGCTGACAAAGTCCGTCAAGTGGAAGCCGCCCTAACGGCTAACCAGTTAGATCGTGCCGGCGTGATGTTAAGCGACTTGCAGCGAACTCATCCAGTCGAATCCGCTCTCCCGCGACTGAGCGAGCGCCTCCGGCAGTTGCAGGACGAAAACGACACCGTCCGCTCCACCGAGGAGATTCAAAAAGCCCTCAGCGCTCAAAACTTAAACCGGGCTGGCGAACTCTTAGCCACCGCCCTGCGTAACCGCCCCCAGGAGCCGCGATTCCTCAAGCTCCAGCAACAGGTAGACGCCGAACAGTCCATCGCCGAAAGCGTGGCCCAAGCCTACCGGCTGTTGGCCGAAAACAAGCCGGACCTCGCCGAAACCAGCGCGCGAGCGCTGCTGACTTTGCGGAACGACCACGCCGCCATCCGCAAGCTGCGGGGCGATATCGAAACGGCGCGTCAGAAGCTCCAAAAAGAGCATCAGAAAACGCTTGCCGAACTCGCCGCAAAACTCGCGAAGGGCCAGTTTGAAGACGTAATCGCCATCTCCGGACGCAGCCTGACCCTAAACCCGGAAGACCAGGAACTCCGCAATTACATTGATCGCGCCGAGATCGGCCTCCGCGACGCGCAACGCCAACGACAAGCGCAACTGGTCGAAGCAGAGCGCCGACAGGCCGAAGCCGAAGCTGCCCGGCGGCGCGCCGCGATGCCCGCCCCCGTGCCGATCCAGCTTCAGCCGGTCCAGCCGCCAATGTCCAGCGGCCCCCCGCTCGTCTGGATGGCTGTGGCTGTCTTCCTCGCGGCGAGTTTGGCCGGGGGCGGATACTGGGCCTGGTGGTCGACGACGTCCCGCCCGAGCAACGCTTGGCGACTGACCACGGAAAAGCTCTCCTTGCGTTGGCAGATCGGCCAACCCGATCTGGCCACCGCCGAGGTGGGTGTCGTGGGCGCCAAGCCGGGCGAAGAGTTCATCGCCACCTCGGAGACGCCCTGGCTGAACCTGGTGGCCACTCAGATCCAGACCCCGGAAGCCTTCCGCGCCGTACTCTCCCCCGGCAAGCTCGAACCCGGCACCTACCAAGGCCGCATGGTCGTCAAGAACGCGGCGGGCAACCGCTCCCAAGGCGTTCAAGTCGAACTAACCGTCGCCGCCCGCACCGTCAAACCGGACAAACAGGAGCAAACCGAAAGCAGCATCCGAGTCGACGTCTCGGAGCTACAATTCCAAGTCCGCCGAGGCGACGCCACGACTGAGGCGAAGGCGATCAGGGTGACCGGCACCGGAGTCTCAACCGTCCGGGTTTCCATCCCGCTCGGTGCGGATTGGTTCACCGTGGACCGACCCGATGGAGTGCTGCCGGCCACCCTGTGGATACGTCCGAAGAGCGGCGCACTTGGAATCGGACAGCACACCGGAATGGTGCAAATCACCTCCGCGCAGAACCAAGCCGTCGTCACCCGCGTCAACGTAAAGATTCGAGTGGAAGAGGCGGTGAAGCCAGTCGATCCGCCACCTGTTGTAAAGCCACCGGTGATCGAACCCAAAATCGAACCCGTTGTTCCGCCGAAACTGCCGGACCGCAGCTTATACACCGGACCCAGCAGCGGCAAAATCTCGTGGTCTTTAGGCGAACTCGCCCCCGGCCAAAGCCTTACCTTGGGACCCACCGGAGTACTCGACGGAGGCAAAGGCATCGTGAGAGGAAGGCTACCAGGCGAGATTCCGGTGGAAGTAGAGGTGAAGCCCCCAACCGTCACCGCCGAAGTCGACAGCTCCTTCCGACGCGTGGTGATTGTCAACAAGGGCACCAACGCCGTACGGGCGATCGAGATTTCTTGGAAGGTCAAGTAATCGGGCCGTTCCTGTTAAAATCAGAGCGATGCGATTCTTGGTTTTGCTCTCGACAATAGCGTGCGCCGACCTAATGCTGGCGCAACCCGCCCGCCGAGCACTGCTGGTCGTGAACACCGCCTACCAGAAAATGCCGCCTCTGCCCGCCAATCAGCAACCGGTCGAAGCCTTGGCCCAGGCCTTATCCAAAGCCAATTTCCAGGTAACTATTGTGCGGGACCTAACGCAGGCCCAAGACGTACTCGCGGTGAAGTCGAAGTTCCTCGATGCCATCCAACCCGGCGACGTCTGCCTGTACTATTTCTCCGGCTACGCGATCGCCGTCGACGGAGCGAACTTCCTGCTCCCCATTGACTTCGATCCCGTCTCGAAGGCTGGCGACATCTACTACCTGTCTCGCTCCTTGACCGGCCTGCAGCAGTCCATCGATCTCAAAAAAGCGGGGCTGAAGTTGCTCCTGCTCGAGACTGCCAACCAAAGCGCGGAGATCCCTGCCTTTGCCACTCAGCCGGGCTTAGCGGAACCGGAGTCCGCCGAGAGCCGAGAGATCCTATTCGCCTTCGCCGCGAAGCTAGCCGCCCTACCCGCTGACATTCCAGAACCGGATCGATACCTGTTCACGCGGAGCGCGGCCCAGGCGATCTTGGTCCCGGGTGCCTCGGCGGAGGAGGCTTTCTCCGCCGCTCGCCGAACCGTGGCGCTGCAATCAACGGAGAAGTCGGTGCCCTACTATCTTTCGAACGTGATCGAGCCTTTCCTCTTCACACCCAAGCCAGTCGAAGCGAAGGCACCCGATCCAGCGCCGGTCGATCTGTTCCTAAAACGAACCCACCCCAACGTCCGCGACCGCCAGGAGTACGCCTATATTCCCCCGGGGACGTTCCTCATGGGTTGCGCGAAAAACGACGAGACCTGCGAAGAGCGCGAGAAGCCCCAGCACCAAGTAACCATCACGCAGGGCTTCTGGATGGGAGTCACCGAAGCCACCATCGACGCTTATTCCCGATGGGTCGATGAAGATCCCAAGACCCGTAAGAAACCCGGCGCTCCGTTGTGGAACCCAAAATGGAAGGACACCTCGTTGCCTATGGTGCAAGTGACCTGGGAGCAAGCGAATACGTTTTGCCAATGGGCCGGCGGTCGCCTTCCCACCGAAGCCGAATGGGAGTATGTCGCGCGGGCCGGTAAAGAGAACGAGCGGTTTCCCTTGAACTCCGAGAACAGCCGCGAAAAGGCAAATTTTTACGGCAAAAAGGGCAACGACAAATATGAAGTCGGCGCCCCGCCGAAAAAGTTCGACCCCGACAAATTGTACGGAATCTTCGACATGGCCGGTAACGTCTGGGAGTGGACGGCGGACTACTACGGCGAGACCTATTTCCAAAATTCCCCTGAAAAAGATCCTACGGGACCCGGGGCCGGGAAGGATCGGGTGATTCGGGGAGGATCCTACGATAGTGCTGCCGAAAAGCACCTCCGCCTTTCGTTTCGTAAAGGTTACGGGAAACCGTGGGATAACATCGGCTTCCGCTGCGTGTTGCCCGATTCCGAGCAAACGCGGCGCTTGTTGCCCTAGCGCGCCGCCGAGCCGCACCATTCCGCCACAGCTTGCCGAAGCTGCTCGAGCATGATTGGCTTCGTCAAGTATCCGCACATCCCCGCCGCTAAACACTCGGTCCGATCACTCTCCAGCGCATGCGCGGTCAGCGCCACAATCGGCGGCGCGGCGGAACCCAGCTTCCGCAGGATGAGCCGGGTGGCCCCATAGCCATCCAACATCGGCATCTGGCAGTCCATCAAGACAAGATCGAACGTCTCTCGTTGGCAGGCCTCCACCGCATCCATGCCGTTAGCCACCACCGTCGCTTCAATCCCAATCTTGCGGAGTAGCCCCACAATCACGCGTTGGTTCGTCAGGTTATCCTCGGCGACCAGCACCCGAATGCCCGCCGACAGTCGCATCGCCGCCGGTTCAAGTCTCGATACCGGCGCGCTCGCGGGGACCACTGGAAGCTCCACCGTAAACGTTGACCCCACCCCCGCGCTGCTCGTGCAGCCGATCGTGCCCTCCAGCGCCTCCACCAAACGCCGCGAGATCGCCAAGCCTAAGCCGCTCCCCCCATACAACCGCGTTGTCGACGAGTCCACCTGTACGAAATTCTGAAACAACATCGGGATCTTGTCCGCGGGAATTCCAATGCCACTGTCCTGAACCGATAGAACCACCGCATCCGGTTTCCACACCGCCGCCAGCGTCACCTTTCCGGTCGGCGTGAACTTGATCGCGTTTCCCAACAGATTGAGAAGAATCTGACGGATCCGGGCCGGGTCGCTCTCGATCCACTCTAACGCCGTGCCTTCCGTTGTCAATCCAAGCGTAAGCTGCTTTCGGTCCGCCATCGGGCGGACCAGCGTGCACACTTCGGCCATCAATTGAGGCAGGCAGACCGGAAGGCGCTCCAATTGCATCCGTCCGGAATCGATCTTCGAAAGGTCGAGGATGTCATTCACGACAGCCAGTAGCGATTCCCCGGACGCCCGCAGCGTCGAAAGGAGCTCCGCCTGGGATTCGTCGAGTCGGGTGCCCGCCAGCAACTCCGCTATGCCGAGAACGCCATTCATGGGCGTTCTCAGTTCGTGGCTCATCGTCGCGAGGAACTCAGCCTTCACCCGCGCCCCCGACTCCGCCGCGCCCTTGGCCGATTCGAGTTCGCGAGTCCGGTCCGCCACCCGTGCCTCCAGTTCAGCCGTCCGGCTGGATTGAGCGCGAGCCCGGTTGCGAACCCACAGCCAGCACAGCCCCGCAAAACCGGCGATCATTGCCAGTCGAAACCAAAGCGTCTGGTAGTACAGAGGAAGAATGGCCCATGCCAGAGTCGTCTCCCGCACACCGGAGCCATCCGCCCAACTCGAACGCAGCCGAAAGCGGTACGCGCCAGGACCCAGGTTGTTGTACTGTACCGAACGCCGATTCAGCGCCACCTGCCACTGCGCATCGACGCCTTCAAGGAAATACTCAACTCCAACAAATTGAGGCGTGGAGACGGAAAACGCATCAAAACTGATCTGGATGCGGGACGTACCCGCCGCGAACTGCAAAGGAGCCCGAAACGGCACCACCCGCTCGTCTCCCTGTAGCTCTGTGATCATCGGCGTCGGGCCATAAGCAGGTGCCGGGATGCGCCGAGGATTCACGGCGGCGATGCCCTGGAGCGAGGCAAACAAAAGGCGGCCATCGGGGAGCAAGACGGACCCTTGGCCGCGGCACATGCCAAAGTTGACGCTGCGGAGTCCGTCGGCGCGAGTCAGACGAAGGTCTGCCTCCGTCCTTCCGGACAGCCAACGCGACGGGAGAAAACGCACGATACCGTTTCGTGTCGCCGCCCAAAACGCGCCGTCCTGGTCGCGCTGCAGCGCAAAGACGCTATCGCTCCGCAAACCTCTTGGCCCCCACGCCGAGGTCGCTGGGTCCCAAGTCAATAGCCCGCGGTTCGTCCCCACCCACAGCCGCTGCGTCTGCTCATCCCAAAGCAAACTATGAATCAGTTCATCGAGTAGACGTCCGGGAGGTCGCTCCACCCGTTCCCCTGACGGCGCTACTTGGATCAGTTGCTGCCGATCAGCGCCCCAGATGATCCCCCTCGGGCCCAGTGCGAAAAGCTGCCAGTCGCCTTGTCCGGATAGCTTCCGTCCGATCTGTTCGCTCAGCAGCGACGGGAGAAGATATAGCCCGCTCGATCTCGAAACATACGCTTGGCCGTTCTCTGAATTGGACCACCAACCCGAAACCCGTCCGGCCCGAGC
>JANODS010000419.1:0-3664 GCA_031412835.1 Acidobacteriota bacterium
GTTGCGGTGGGTTCATGCCAACTCATTCCAGAACTGGGGTTGGGCGATTGTTTTGGTTACGGTGTTGATCAACGTCGCGTTGGTGCCGCTGAAGCTAAGCAGCATGAAGAGCATGAAGAAGATGGCTCTCTTGCAGCCGCAGATTCAGGCGATCAACGATAAGTATAAAGGCGTGGGGATGAACGACCCGCGCGCGAATGAGAAGAACACCGAGACGATGGACTTGTATAAGAAAAACGGGGTGAACCCGGCGGGCGGCTGTGTGCCGCTGCTGTTGCAGTTCCCGTTTTTTATTGGTTTTTATAAAGTATTGTCGGTGGCGACGGAGTTGCGCGGGGCGGAATGGCTGTGGGTAACGGACCTTTCTCGGCCGGAGACGCTGGCGCTGCGGGTGTTGCCGTTGTTGATGTTGGGATCGCAGATTTACCTGCAGAAGATGACGCCGGCGACGGGTGGCGATCCGGCTCAGCAGCGGATGATGATGTTCATGATGCCGGTGATGATGGCGTTTTTGTTCTGGAATGCGTCGAGTGGTCTGGTGTTATACTGGCTTACCGGAAACGTCGTTGGCATTGTGCAGCAGATGTTCTTCAATAAGCTAACACCGTCGACGGGTGTGACCGCGGCACCGATTGCGGCGAAGAAGAAAAAGTAAATCAACCTAACGCAGATGAGCAACGCACAGAAATACACGGTAGAGGCCTACGGGCCGCGCATCGAGCAGTTCTTGGGCGAGTTGATCGCGAAGGCTGGCTTGGAGTTGGAGTTCGCAGTGAGTCCGGGGGCGAGTTTACATCCGGAGATTGAGAATCCGGAGCTGATGGTGAAGTTCACCGGCTCGGACCTCGACATGCTGCTGGGCAACCGGGCGGAGTTGATGTTGGCGCTGGAGCATCTGACGTTGGAGTTGCTGCGGGTACCGTCGGATGAGCATTCGCTAATCTGTTTTGATGCGAATGACTATCGGCTGTTGCGGATGGAAGAGTTGCGGCTGAGCGCGTTGGCGGCGGCGGAGAAGGTGAAGAAGTCGGGGGAAGCGTTCCGTTTTTCGCCGATGACTTCGCGGGAGCGCCGGATTGTGCACATGGCGTTGCGGGGCGAGACGGAGTTGACGAGTGAGAGTTTTGGAACGGGACCGACGCGGCAGGTGGTGATTTACCTGGCGAGCGGGCCAAAGCCGAATATTCCGCTGCTGCCGCCGCCGCCGCCTCGGCGGGCTTTTGGGGCACCGGCGACGGAGCGGGCACCGCGGGATGATCGGGATCGGCGGGGTGGTCCGCGTTCCGGACCGCGTCCGCGGCGCGACGCGTAAGTTTTCGTGGTGGATACGATTGTAGCGATTGCGACGCCGCCGGGGCGGGGCGGGATTGGCGTTGTGCGGGTGTCGGGAGTTGGGGCGCGGGACATTGTGGAGCAGGTGTTGGGGGCTCCGCTGGGGGCGGTGCGGGTGGCGACGCTTCGGAAGATCGTGGACCCAGTGGTGGTGACGTACTTCGCGGGGCCGGGGTCATATACGGGCGAGGATGTGGTGGAGATTTCATGCCACGGGGCTCCGGTGATTTTACGGCATGTGGTGGAGCTATGCGTGGAGGCGGGGGCGCGGTTGGCGAATCCGGGCGAGTTTACGCTGCGGGCGATGGTGCATGGGCGGTTGGATTTGCCGCAGGCGGAGGCGGTGCGGGATTTGATCAACGCGTCGACGTTGTACCAGGCGCGGGTGGCGGCGCGGCAGGTAGGTGGGTCGGTAGCGAAGGTGGTGCGGCCGATTAAGGAGATGCTGCTGGAGTTGATCGCCCTGTTGGAGGCGGGGATCGACTTTGCGGAGGACGACGTGAGCGTGGCACCGGATGCGGAGTTGCTGCGGCGGTTGGGGCCGATTGCGGGGGAGGTGGAGCGTTTGGCGCGGAGCTTCGATTATGGGCGGTTGGTGCATGGGGGGGTGACGCTGGCGATTGTGGGTCGGCCGAATGTGGGGAAGAGTTCGTTGTTCAATCGATTGCTGGATCAGGATCGGGCGATTGTGACGGATGTTGCGGGGACGACGCGGGACTTGGTGGCGGAGACGGCGAGTTTGGGGGGCGTGCCGGTTCGTTTTGTGGATACGGCGGGGATTCGGGTGGGGGGCGATTTGGTGGAGACGCTGGGGATTGAGCGGAGCCTGCAGGCGATGGCGGACGCGGATTTGACAGTTGTCGTAGTGGATGGGAGTATTGCGTTGGAGGCGGAGGATGAGCGGATCTTAGCAAAGGCCGCGGAGCAGGGTCGGCACTTGGTGGTGTTGAATAAGTCGGACTTGGGCGCGCAGGTGGAGCAGGCGGGGCTAAGGGTTTCGGCGAAGACGGGGGAGGGGGTGGAGGAGTTACGGGCGGCGATATTGGCGGCGATTGGGCATGCTTCAGCGGGGGAGCACGAATTTTCTTTTATTACTTCGCTGCGGCAGGCGGAGTTATTCCGCGCGAGTGGGGAAGCGCTACGGAAGGCGGAGCAGGCGGTGGGGCAGCGAGTACCCCACGAGATGCTGCTTTTAGACCTTTACGAAGCGCTTTGGCCGCTGGATGCGGTGACGGGTGCGACGACGGCGGACGACATCCTAAACCGGATTTTTTCGACGTTTTGTATCGGAAAGTAAGCTATTCGGCGACGGCGACGGCTGCGACGGCAGCTTTTTTGCGGGCGGCGCGCTTCTTTTCAGGGGGAGGCGTCCGGTTCGATTTGGTGAGGTTGGGCAGGACGATGGAGAGGACGAATTTCTTTTCGCCGAGATCGTCGAACTTGATCGTGATGTGCTCTTCCGTGCAGAGGACCACGCTGCCGAGGCCGAATTTGGGATGTTCTACTTGCGCGCCGATGGCGAATGCGGGTTTAGCGGCCATATCGATGGACTCCTAAACGCTATGATAACACAGGGTTTTGAAACGAACCGAACCCTGGGAGCGTCGAGGTGACTATGAGAGTTTTAATCCTGCTGGCAATGGGCGGCGCAATGTTTGCGCAAGAGCGGTACGCGGTGGTGCTGGAGGAGCCGCCAATGGCGGTGGCCCGTACTGGACGGGCGAAGGTACTAGACTCGCAGAAGGCGGTGCGGGGGGATCTGAACCGAATGAAGGTTCGGGAGATGGGGAGCACGGAGACTCTCGTGAATGCGGTGTTTGTGGAGGCGACGGCGGAGGAGGCTCGGGAGTTGGCGGGTCGGCCGGGGGTGAAGTATGTGCAGCGGTTGCGGAAGTATAAGCGGCTGGATCAAGCGGCGTCGCAGCTTGTGCAGGCGCAGGCGGCGTGGAGCGCCTTGGGCGGGGTGGAAAACGCGGGGGCGGGGGTGAAGATTGGGATTTTGGATAGTGGGATTGACCAGACGCACCCGGCGTTTCAGGATGCGGGGTTGGCGATGCCGGCGGGGTTTCCGAAGTGTGTGGGGGGGGATTGCACTTACACGAGTAACAAAGTGATAGTGGCGCGTAGCTTTGTGGATTCTTTGGTGTACCTGTATCCGGACGATACGCGGCCGGACGATTTAAGTCCTCGCGATCGGGTTGGACACGGAACAGCCGCGGCGATGCTGGCGGCGGGGAGAGCGATGCAGGGTCCAGGGGCAAGTGTGACGGGGATTGCTCCGAAGGCCTATCTCGGAAACTACAAGGTTTTTGGTTCGCCGGGAATTAACGAC
>JANODS010000420.1:0-9937 GCA_031412835.1 Acidobacteriota bacterium
GCTCGCTCACCGCGCCGGACACCTCAGCCACTTCCACCGTCTTCACGATCTTCAGCGGAGCCCCGGTCTCCAAATGCGTATCGCCTTCGGCCACCTGCCGCAGGTCATAAAACGCCGCCGTAAAGTCTTCCCCCGGCGTGACGTTCCGCAAATGGAAGTCGTCCTTATTCGCGCCCGCAATAAGGTTCCGTCGCCCCTCCAGCGTCAGATCCGCCAGAATCGGCATGTTCTTCACGCCCACCGGACCCAGCGACCCCGGTGCCGCGCCGAACCAATCTTGAATCTCCGCCGGGTGCGCCGGCCGCACTTCCACCGCCCCCGTCGCCGAACTGAACTTGGTCTCGCTCAGCTGATGATCGCCACGCAGCAAGCATAAGTACGGCTTCTCATCGCCCACGTAAACAACCGACTTGATCAGCCCCGTCGCCGCCACGCCCGTAAACGCAACCAACTCCGCAATCGTCTTCTGGTTCGGAGTCGAAAACTCCTCAGGGTCTAAAGCGGTCTCATTGTCCGCCGCCGCCGGAGCCACCGCCCGAGAAACGGCCTTCTCCAAGTTCGCCCCGTAGCCGGCCGATTCGCACACCACCACCAAGTCCTCGCCCGCGTTCGATTCCACCATGAACTCGTGCGACTGGCTCCCGCCCATCGCGCCCGAATGCGCTTCCACCGCAATGAACTTCAACCCGCACCGCTCGAAAATCCGGTGGTAAGCCACCCGATGCTTCTCGTAAGAAACGTCCAGTCCCGCCGGCAACAAGTCAAAGGAGTAACTGTCCTTCATCAGAAATTGCCGCACCCGCAGCAACCCCGATTTCGGCCGCGGCTCATCCCGGAATTTCGTCTGAATCTGATACCAAATCTGCGGAAGCTGCTTATAGCTCCGCACCTCGCCCCGCGCCAGCGTTGTCATCACCTCTTCGTGCGTCATGCCCAGGCAAAGCTCGCGCCCGAACCGGTCTTTCAACCGGAACATATTGTCGCCCATCACATCCCAGCGCCCGGATTCTTTCCAGATCTCCGCCGGATTCAACGCCGGCAGCAGCATCTCCTGGCCGCCGATGGCATCCATCTCTTCACGGATAATCTGCTGAATCTTCAACAAACTGCGCTGCGCCAGCGGCAGGTAGCTGTAAATACCAGCCGCAAGCTGCCGAACATAGCCGGCGCGCAACAGAAGTTGATGGCTGACCACTTCGGCCTCCGCGGGGGTTTCCCGCAGAGTAGGGACGTATAATTGGCTCCAAAACATAGGGAAGTATACGATTTTAGCATGCTAAACTTGGAATTCAGCGGTTATGAAGATTGCTATCGGCTCTGACCACGCGGGTTTTGTCCTCAAGGAACAGCTTCGCGACAAGCTTCGTGCGGAAGGGCACGACGTGACGGATTTCGGCACAACGTCCACCGAATCGACCGACTATCCTGACTACGCCGCCGCCGTTGGCCACGCCGTTCGCGATGGCAAGTTCGAAAAAGGCGTCCTCGTCTGTTCCAGCGGAGTCGGCATGTCCATCGCCGCCAACAAGATTAAAGGAATCCGCGCCGCCCTCGGCACGAATCCAGATGAAGTGTCCTTCGTACGCCGTCACAACGACGCCAACGTGCTCGCCATCGGGGCCAATTACACCGCCCCGGCTCTGGCCGAAGAACTGGTCGAGGTCTTCCTCGCCACCGGCTTCGAAGGCGGACGCCACGCCCGGCGCGTCGAAAAAATCAGGATATTGGAGCAAACGGAATAAAAGGAATGAGTAACTCTATGAACCGGTCCCTAGCCGAAGCCGATCCCCTTGTCTATCAAGCGATCCAGCAGGAAGCCGAGCGCCAAAACAGCCGCCTCGAACTGATCGCCAGCGAAAACTTCGTCTCCGAAGCAATCCTCGAAGCCGTCGGCAGCGTCTTTACCAATAAGTACGCCGAAGGCTATCCCGGCAAACGCTACTACGGCGGCTGCGAGTATGCCGATGTCGTCGAGAATTTGGCCCGCGATCGCGCGAAAGAACTCTTCCACGCCGAACACGCCAACGTCCAGCCCCATGCCGGCTCCCAGGCCAACGCCGCCGCCTACATGGCCCTGCTCAACCCAGGCGATACGATTCTGGGCATGGACCTTGCCCACGGCGGTCACCTGACCCATGGCCACAAACTCAACTTCTCCGGCAAGCTCTATAAGGTCGTCAGCTACGGCGTCAAGCAGGAAGACGAGCTCATTGACTATGATCAACTCGCCCGCCTAGCCGAAGAACATAAGCCGAAAATGATCATCGCCGGGGCCAGCGCCTATCCGCGCATCATCGATTTCGCCAAATTCCGCGCCGTCGCCGATTCGGTCGGTGCCTTCTTCCTCGTCGACATGGCCCACTTCGCCGGGCTCGTCGCCGCCGGCTTGTATCCCAATCCTGTGCCGCATGCCGACATCGTCACCACCACCACTCACAAAACCCTGCGCGGACCCCGCAGCGGCCTTATCCTCTGCCGCAGCCAGCACGCCGCCGCCGTCGACCGTTGCGTCTTCCCTGGCCAACAGGGCGGCCCGCTCGTCCATGTCATCGCCGCCAAGGCCACCTGCTTCCTCGAAGCGCTGAAACCGTCGTTTGTCGATTACCAGCGCCAAGTGCTCTCGAACGCCAAGGCCCTCGCCGGTGCCATCGCCGACGGCGGATACCGCGTCGTCAGCGGCGGTACCGATACCCATCTCGCGCTCATTGATGTCTTCGCCAAAGGCGTCAAAGGCAAGGATGCCGAAAAGGCCCTCGACGAAGCCTTCATCACCGTCAACAAGAACGGCATCCCCTTCGACGTTAACCCTCCCATGAACCCGAGCGGAATTCGCGTCGGTTCCCCGGCCTTAACCACCCGCGGATTTACGGCCCCGGAAATGAGCACCGTCGGCACCCTCATCACCGAAGTCCTCGACGCCGTCGCCGCCCACGGTCTCGAAGGAGCCACCCCGGCCATCCATGCTGTTCGCGCCAAAGTCGGCCACTTGACCGACCTCCATCCCCTATACGAGTGGATCCTGGCGCGGGCCTAGCTCGAATGCCCCTCATCGCCCTTGATGTGCGCCATTGGCGGGATTTCGGATACGGAACCTATATCCGAAATCTCGTCCGCACCATGGCGAAAATCGATTGCGAATTCGACTTCCGGCTTACGGCCCGCTCGGAGGACCTCCCCGCACTGGCCGACTTGCCGCCTAACTTTAAGGCCGTTCCCTATGACATCTCAGACCGTCTGCGCCGGGACAACATCGCCTTCCCCTGGTTCCTCCGGCAATTAAAACCGGACCTCGTCCATATTCCCCTCAACACCGTTCCCTGGTTTCTTCAACGGCCTTACGTCGTCACCGTTCACGATCTCTCCAGCCTCGTCTACGGGTTCGGCAACGAGGCGCACGACCGCCTCCACCGCATGCGCTTCCGCCGCGGCCTCGTCCGCGCCAACCGCGTCATCGCCGTCAGCGAATCCACCCGCCGCGACGTACAGAACCTGCTCAATATCCCCGCCGCCCGCGTCCGCCGCATTTACAATGCGATCGACGGCGACTTCCCCGAATTTGGCACCGGACCCGACTCCCAGGCCACCCTCGACCGCTACCAAATCAACTACCCCTATCTCCTCTACGCCGGTTCTGTCCGCCCACAGAAGAATGTAGCTCGCATCATCGAAGCGTTCGCGGTTGTGCGCGGCGATCTCGAAAACCATCCTCGCTACAAAGACCTCCGTCTCGTTATCATCGGCGACGAGATGTCGAAGTATCCCAACATCCGCCGCGCCGTCCTCCAGAGCCGAGCCGAAAAACTGGTTCGTTTTCTCGGTTTCCTCCCCGCCGAAGCGCTGCAGGCGTTCTACCGTTCGGCCGAGGCGTTCGTCTTCCCGTCTCTTTACGAAGGGTTCGGACTTCCGCCCCTGGAAGCGATGGCCTCCGGCACCCCGGTCGTCACCAGCGGCGTCAGCTCCCTGCCCGAAGTCGTCGGCGACGCGGCTATGATCGTCAAACCTGAAAACGTCTTCGACATCGCTCGCGGCATCAAGGAAGTGCTCCTCAACGAAGAGCTTCGGTGTGCGCTCGTCGAGCGAGGCTTCGACCAAGTCCGCCGTTTCAGTTGGTACGACACCGCCCAACAAGTCCTCGACACCTACCGCGAAGTCCTCAAAAAGTAGCCGCGAGGTCGTCCCACCGGCGCTTCCGCGTGAGCCAAACCACCCGCGCCAGCACCAACCGCAGCAGATCCGAGTTCTCGAGAGACAGCCGAGGCAATCCATCGAGCGGCCCTTCATGAGTCGTGTTCGGCAACAGGACCAGTTCATTCGCCTCCCGCCGAACAGCCCGCACGAGCGCCCCGCTCGGCGTATTCACGACGTAATAGTTGAGCGGCTGCAAGCACGTTCGCAGCGTCTCGGACTGGTCAAGCAAAACGTAGTCGCCCGGTTCAAACACCGAAAGCATCTCCGGATCTCCCGACAGTTGCACCACCACCGGTTGCGTCGCCGCCGCCGCCTGCTGGTGCGGCACGGTGTGCATCATCGGCGACGGGACCTGGCGTGGTAAGGGCAGTCCCGGGCCCAGTAGACCCTCCAGAACGGGAACCGGAACCGCCCGAGCCTCCAGATTAGCGCTTCGATTCAGATACGCGACCATCTCCTCGCGTTCCATTAAATCAAGAGCGGACAAGTGCAACCTCTGCAAAACAAGGTCCGCCAATTCTCCCGACAAAAGCCGCTGCCCCTTCAACACATTGTGAATATGCGGCTGCGACACACCGGTCAGTTTGGCCAGCCCCCGTTCGGTCGTTTCGCCGTTTCTGACTTTGCTCCTCAGGATTTCAACTAGACGTTCCTGAAGCGCAGCGAAGGATAAAAAACTCACGACAGGTGATTCCTCAGAGAAATAGGGGCTATCAATCCTCATTAATTATAGCCTATTATTGCCGTAATTAGTGAGGGGTATTCCTTCGTGAAATACCGGCAAAGTTATGAAAACAAGCGTAAGAGTCCGAGGGGGCCGCTCAGAAAATAAATTCTTGCGAATAGAATCACAATTTGTTGACGGAATTTAAGCTGGCCGTAATCTGAAAATGGAATTGGAAGCAAGGAGCACTTCTGGGATACACCGGAAGGCTACCTTCGGGAGATCGTACAAAAATGGAATGGACTCGTTCAGAAACAATCGCGCTCGCCGCCTCACAGTGCACCCAATGTCATGGACTGGGACTGCGCATAGGCCGCCGTGGCGGCACATCACCCTGCTCTTGCGTGATGCGCTCAATATTCCGCGCCTGCTATCGGCGCTTTCGGGAATGCGCCTCCAAAGAAAAAAGCTTGACCAACGTCAGACTGGAGCACTCCGGCGGGGCCGCCCGACGAAGCAGTTGGGGCAGAAAAGACGAAGAATACATCGCCGATTTCATGCTCGTGAGCAAACGGACCCTGACCGAAGAGGAGTTCAAAATCTTTCGCTACCACTTCGTCCTAGGAGCGGATAACAATCTGTGCTGCGCCAAACTAAAGATGGATAGAGGCATTTTCTTCCACCATATTTACCGGATTGAATCCTCTCTCGGCCGCGTCTTTCGAGAACTGGAGCCATTCGCCCTCTTTCCCCTCGACGAATATTTCCAAGGCTCCAAGCCCGAAGACGTCAGCGAAATGCGTTTGAAAAAGGTTGTCCACATGGAGCGAACCCATCAATCGCTCTCCACCCTGGTCCCCTTCGCCAAAGCCGCCTGATCGGTTAACGCCGACCAGCAAAGAAATTCTGGAGCAGCGCCGTGCAGGAGTCGCCCAGAACGCCCTCGACGACAGTCACCTGGTGGTTCAACAGGTCACTGTCGGCGAGGGCAAACTTGCTTCTGACCCCCCCAAAACGGAGGTCGCGGGCCCCAAAAACCAGAGTGCCGATCCGCGCATGAACGATCGCGCCGGCACACATAACGCAGGGCTCCAGGGTCACGTAAAGTGTAGCGCCCTCCAAGCGATAATTCGCCTTTTGTTCGCCACCCATGCGCAGCGCCAATATCTCCGCATGCGCCGTGGGGTCGTGTCGACCCATCGGGCAGTTGTGCGCCGCCGCCAGCACTACGCCGTTCTCCACCAGGACGGCCCCCACCGGCACCTCGCCCTCCGCCTCAGCCAACCGCGCCTGCTCCAGCGCGAGCCCCATGAATTTTTCGTGGTCCGTAATGAGCACCCTGCCCCCAACCCAGCGCTTTGACTTGGGCCTTTAATTTAGATAACTTAAGGATACTGGAAGGTGAGCTGACCTCATGATCGCTACCCGAATTCTGCTGCTGTCCGCAACCCTCGGCTCCCTAGCCTTCTCCCAAGTTCCGAAAGCGGACCAAGCCGAGTTCTTTGAGAAAAACGTCCGTCCCGTCCTGGCGCAGAAATGCCAAATGTGCCACAACGCCAAGGCCAAAACCTCGGGCCTTGATATGTCCAGCGCGGCGGCCTTTATGGCCGGCGGCGGCAGCGGTTCGCTCGTCAACGTCGAGACGCCAGACCAAAGCCTGCTACTCCAAGTCACAAGCTACGAAGGCAAGCTCAAAATGCCTCCCATGGGGAAGCTGAAGGATCAAGAAATAGCGGCCCTGCGCGAGTGGGTGACCATGGGTGCGCCGTGGCCGGGCTATGATCCCAAGGCCGGCGTCGCCGCCAGCGCCACCACCAGCGGAACCCGTAAACACGGCAACAAACTCAGCGAGGAAGACCGCCAGTTTTGGGCCTTCCAAAAGGTGAAGCCGCAGCCCGTGCCAGTCGTGAAAAATAAGGCGTGGGGTCAGTCGCCCGTTGATGCGTTTCTCCTCGCCAAGCTCGAAGAGAAAGGGGTGCGGCCCGCTCCAGCCGCCGACCGCCTGACCCTTCTCCGTCGCGCCACGTTCGACCTTACGGGCCTCGCCCCGACGGAATCCGAGATGAAGGAATTTCTCGCCGACCGCTCGCCCAAGGCCTTTGACACAGTGGTGGAGCGCCTGCTCGCCTCCCCCCGCTACGGTGAAAAGTGGGGCCGCAATTGGCTCGACGTCGCTCGTTTCGCCGACTCGACGGGCAACGACGAAGACCACCGCTACCCCTACGCCTACAAGTACCGCGACTACGTCATCGACGCCTTCAATAAGGATCTGCCGTATCACCAGTTCGTCAAGGAACAGATCGCTGGCGACCTCCTCCCCGCTCGCGATGGCAAGCCCGGCCTGAACCGCGAAGGCATCATCGCCACTGGCTTTCTAGCCCTCGGTGCGAAGGCTGTCGCCCAGCAGGATAAAGAGAAAATGCTCTATGACATCTACGACGAACAGGTCGATGTCGTCTCGAAAACCTTCCTCGGAGTAACGCTCGCCTGCGCCCGTTGTCACGACCATAAGTTCGATCCACTCTACGCCAAAGACTACTACGGCATGGTCGGCATGTTCGCTTCCACCAAGAACTTCAAAGACGACCGAAGCCACGTTTCGAAGCTCTTGTTCACGCCGCTCGTTGCCAAGGAAGAGTTCGAAAAATACGAGGCCGGCCAAGCGCTCGTCGAACACAAAAAGATCGATCTCGAGATCGCGATAGAGCAGGAGCGCCGTCGGCTGCAGGAGCAGTTGGTGCCCCAGATTCCCGCATATCTAATGGGCGCCCGCGAGGTCGAGCGCAAAAAAGCAAAGGTGGCCGACGTCGCTGCCGCCCGCCAGCTCGACGAAAAAATCCTCGGTCGTTGGGTCAAGTATTTCGGAGCGAAAGAGGTCCCCCGGGCCTGGTTAGCCGACTGGGATAAAGCGGTCGACGACGCGGCCGCCGAAGCCATCGCCCAAGGCTTCGCGACGTCCTCCGCCGCCAGCTTGGCCGCTTGGCACAAGAAGCTCGAAGGCTATCGGAAGCCCCAGCGCCGTCAAATCGACGAGAAGAATATGCTCTCCGAGAAGCCGAAGCTGATCAACGAGAAGGACCGGTTCTTCGGCGAGATCTTCGAAAACTCAGGACCGATGGGCGTATCCGATGCGATGGTCAACAGCAAGGCCAGCGCCGCCGCGAAAGCCGAGTTCGCGGCACTCAAAGCCGAACAAGCCAAGCTCAAAGAAGGCCTGCCGCCCGAGCCCGAAATGGCCTGCGCGGTGCAGGAAGGCGAGGTCGTCCAGCAGAAGGTTTTCTTGCGCGGAGACTACGGCTCCCTCGGCGAGGCGGCACCGAAGTTGTTCCCGGTCGTCATGGCCGACGGTGCCCAGCCCAACGTCCAGAAGGGTAGCGGTCGGCTCGAGTTGGCCGAATGGCTCGCCAGTCCCGACAACCCCCTTTCGGCCCGCGTGATGGTCAACCGGATCTGGCAGTGGCACTTCGGCGAAGGCATCGTCCGGACCCCTGATAACTTCGGCAAGATGGGCGAGCGCCCCACTCATCCGGAGCTGCTCGATTACCTCTCCGCCGAGTTCGTGAAATCCGGTTGGAGCGTGAAGGCCATGCACCGCAAGCTGATGCTGACAAGCGCCTACCAGATGGCCAGTACGACCACCGAGGAACAGGCGAAAGCGGACCCCGAAAACCGGCTGTTCTCCCGCGCCGTACGGCGTCGGCTCCAAGTCGAAGAGATGCGCGATGCGCTGCTGGGCATCTCCGGCAAGCTCGACACCAAAATGGGCGGTACGCTCCAGAGCGGCTTCGGAACCGACGGCGAAAATTCGAACGGCCGGTTGAGCATCAACCCCGAGACGCAAACGCGTCGCATGGTCTACCTGCCGCTCCGGCGGGCGAACCTTCCGGCCCTTTTGAACTTGTTCGATTTCGGCGATGCGACCACGCCGCAGGGCAAACGCATCAGCACCAACGTCGCGCCCCAGGCCCTGTTCATGATGAACAGCAAGTTCGTCGCCGACCAAGCCCAAGCCGTGGCCGAGAGCCTGGTGAAGGATCGGGCGACCGGACGCGAACGCGTCGACTGGGCGATTTCGCGAATCCTGAATCGAGAGGCGACAGCCTCCGAGGCCGACGGGATCCTGAGCTACGTGGACAGCTTCCAGAAGAAGTTCGCGGGCAAAATGACCGAGGCGGATGCCTGGCAGAGCGCGTGCCGGGTGCTGATTGCATCCAACGAATTCATGTACGTCGACTGAGGGTAGAGCAATGGACCAAGTGAAGAAAGACCCGATTCAAGAGCTCTTTGCTCGACGCGTGAAACCGATGTCGCGCCGCGCCGCTCTGCGCGCCGCCGGCGGGGGCATCGGCTATCTCGGCTTCCTCCAGATGGTGGCCGAAGCAGCGACCGCCGAATCGAACCCGCTTCTCCCTCGCAAGCCCCATTTTGCGCCGCGGGCGAAGAAGGTGATCTTCCTGTTCATGCACGGCGGGCCGTCGAGCATCGACACCTTCGATTTCAAGGAACGGCTGGTGCGCGACCATGGCAAGCCGCTGCCGATAAAGCGCCCGCTGGCGTTTGCCGATGAGGCCCCGGGGCCCCTGATGAAGTCGCCGTGGGAGTTCCGTCCCGGCGGCAAAAGCGGCATTCCGGTGAGCGACCTGTTCCCGCATATTCGGACCTGCGTCGATGACCTCTGCATCGTGAAATCGCTCGTGGGCGAAGGCGTCGACCACGGCGCGGCTCTCTTGCAGTCCTTCACAGGCAGTTCCACCTTCGTGCGGCCGAGCATGGGCGCTTGGACGGTCTATGGCCTCGGGACGGAGAATCAGGACCTGCCCGGCTACATCACGATCAAGCCGACGCTGTCCCACGGTGGAGCCAAGAACTTCGGCGCGGCGTTCCTGCCCGGCGCTTTCCAGGGCACCCCGATCGGCCACTCGGGCATGAAAGTGGACGAGATCAAGAATGAGCCGATTCAGTACCTCGTGAATAAGGGGCTGACGCCGGAACAGCAGCGTTACGAACTGGACATGATCCAAAACGTGAACCGCCGCCACGCCGAGATGCGCCAGTATGACCCGAACATGGAAGCGCGGATCCAGG
>JANODS010000421.1:0-5396 GCA_031412835.1 Acidobacteriota bacterium
GGCCGAGGATCAGTTCAATGGATTTGAGCATGGACTGGTGAGAATAGAACGTCGAATCGACATGGCCGCGCTTGGTGTAAGGGCTGATCGCCAGGGCCACCGTGCGATGGCCATCGACATGATCGACGCCATTCTGCGCGTCGTCCTCGACCACGAAAATCGCCATTTTCGGCCAAAACTTCGACTTCGTCAGACCCTCCACCACTTGGCCGAGCGCAAGGTCGTTGTCGGCCACCATGGCCTTTGGCGACGAGGCACCGGGCGAGGCACCGAACGTATGGTCGCTGGGCAGTTGGACGATAACGAGGTTCGGCATTTTCCCGGCGGCCTCCCACTGCTTAACGTCCTTCAAGAAAATCTGCGCGCGGACGACATCCGGAATGGCGTTCGTGTAGGCCGGATACTGGGCCGCAAGAATCTTGTTCATCGACGCGATTGGGGCTACCGTTTTCCAACGCGTGGTGAGATCTTCGCCGGCCTTCCAGCGCTTCAAAAGGTCGCCCCGCTGCGAGGCCGGTTCGGATAGGCGGCCGGCGTACTCCCCGTAGATGCGGACCGATTTCTGCCGGGCCAGGGCGTAGTCCCAAAGGAAACCGCCTGAGGCGTACGCGATCGGGTCCGTGCCATCGAAGGGGTAGCTGCGACCTTCATAGCCGGGCCAGAGGCAGTAGGCGGTTTCGTTGGCTTGGGTGAGCCATTGGTGGCCATCGGCGCTGTTGCCGCCGGTGGCGTAAAAATTATCCAGCGTCACGAACTGTTCGGAAAGTCGATGGTGATTGGGGGTAACGTCCTGGCCGAACATGACGAGCGAGGGGTCGCCATTACCTTTGGCGAGGTCGCCGAGGACCTGATCGTAGGTGCGGTTTTCCTTCACGATGTAGACGACATGTTCAATCGTCGACGCCTCGCCGGAGCGCTCGGGAATAGGCTGGGGCTTCACGCCGGGCCGAGGTGTCGAGGGTCGGGCCACCGTCATGTGGTTGTTCTCCGCCACGACGGTCGTATAGCTCGAGAGTTGCGATGCGCCCGGCAAATCGATGACGGCAACCGAGCCGCGGTTGGCGTGGACATAGCGGCTGGTGGGCTTCTCGCGCCAGCCAGAGCCAGCGCCGAGCAGCGAGCCGACGGCCAGGCGTTTGCCGTCCGGGCTGAGAGCCAGCGAGTTCGGGTACCAAGCGGTGGGGATAGCGCCGCGCAGGGCTCCCGTGTTGGCATCGAGCACCAGGACGGCGTTAATGCCGCCGCAAGCGACATAGAGACTTCCCTGCCCCACGGCGAGGGCCGTCGGCGCGATGCCGTTCACCTTTTGGGACCACGGTTGCAGCGAGATCGTTCGGATGACCGCCTGGGTTTTCGTATCGATGACGGTGACCGAATCGCTATTGCCGTTGGCGATGTAGAGGCGAGCCGCCGCATGGTCCCAGTGCAGGCCGGTCGGATGCAGACCCGTGGCGATGGAATGGGTCACCTTCCGGGAGGCGATGTCGATCCGCGAAACCGTCCCGGTCGACGCAATGCCCCGCGCATCAACCACGACTTGGTCGGCCGTCGCGGCGAGGCCGGTGGGCGCGGTAAGGTCGCCAGACTTCGGCAGACGGCCCCCCCAGTTGGTGACGTAGGCGACTTGACCATCCAGGCTGAGCGCGGCGGCAAAGGGGGCGATGCCGGTAGGGATCTTCGCCGTTAGATCGCCCGTCTTGAGATCAACGATGGCCAGTTGGTTGTTGTAGATCAGCGGCACCGCGGCGCGGTTGCCCTGCACCGAAAGGGCACCGGCGAGGCCGTCCCCCAAGGGCGACCCGAAGGGCTTGTCGTCCCTAAACAGTTGAACTTTCTTGTCCGGGGCCGGGGCCGTATAAATGCTGCCGCTGACGGCCAGTCCCTGCAAAGCGGCGCGTCCCCGGCGCGGGCTCCGCGACAAAACGCGGTTTCCCCGCCAGTCAAGCCGATAGACACCGGCGGCGTGGGAAACGACCAGTTCTTCGCCTGTGGCCCCGAAGGCAACGGCATAGACACGGCCTTCAAACACGGTGGGCACGCCGGCCGGGGTGATGATCTGTCGGGTGGTAACCGCGCCGGGGTCGGTGACCGAACGCACCGGACGATCAACGGTTTGGGCTACGCCGATGCTGCCGCAAAGGCCAACGAAGACAACGATATCTAGACGCATTTTGATTATTCTATCCGCTGCCAGTTGCAATCGTATGAGTAAATAGTGCAACCTAGTTAGTTTTCCGCTCCTCATTTTGCCCATGCTTGTACGCGTTCTTTATCACGACCACTGTTTTGACGGATCCGCGTCCGCCGCGTTTTTTAGCCAGTTTTACGCGGATCGCATCCAGACTGACGCAAACTTTGCTTATACCGGGATGGCCCACACGGCAGACCAGTATTTTGCCGACGATCTATTTGACGGCGACGAGAATGCCATCGTCGACTTCAAGTACTCACCGAACGGGCGGTTAACGTGGTGGTTCGACCATCATCAAAGCGCGTTTCTGAGCCCCGCCGACGCGGACCACTTCCGCCTGGAGCGGAACGGCAACTATTTTTTCGACCCGACTTTCCGGTCCTGCACGAAGTACATCGCGACCATTGCCAAAGAAAAATTTGGCTATGAGAATCCGTTTTTGGCCGACCTCGTGAAGTGGGCGGATATCATCGACGGGGCGCAATATGCGAGCGCGCAGGAAGCGGTGGAATTGGCGGCACCGGCGATGAAATTGACGCTGCTGATCGAGGCGGCGAAGGGCTCCGATATCATCCATCGAATCATCGGCTGGATGCGGACGAAGAAGCTCGAAGAGATCATCGCCATGCCGGAGATTCAAGATCTGTTTCGACCGCTCTATGATCGCCATTTGCGCTCGATCGATCTGATTCGCCAGCAATCGGTGACTGAAAGCGGCGTGATCTTTTTCGATCTCGTGCAGAAAGGAATTGACGGGTACAACAAGTTCATTCCGTACTATCTGTTTCCGGAAAACGTCTACACCGTCAGCGTGAGCGAACAGACGTTTCGGACGAAAGTCAGCGTCGGTTCCAGCCCGTGGGCCGGCGACCAGGTGAAGCATAATCTGGCGACGATCTGCGAGCGCTACGGCGGCGGCGGGCATTCGAAAGTCGGCGCGATCAGCTTCCCGACCGGTGCCGTCGAGCAGGCCCGGAAGGCAGCGCGGGAGATCGTCGAAGAGCTGCAAAGCTAAGGGTGAGCGATGACGAGCAGGCTGGGGGCTCGGCGGAGAACCGTTTCGAGACACTGTTCCAGACTCTCCGGGTCGAGCGCGGCGAAGCTCTCGTCCCGGACCACTAACTCAGCCCGCCACAGCAGCGCTCGGGCGAGGAGGACCCGGCTGCTTTCGCCTTGCGAAAGCCGCCAACCGGAGTCACCGACCATCTCGTGTAGGCCGGTCAGTGTACGGTCCAGCAGCGGCCCGAGGCCGAGTTCGCGGCACACATCGTAAGCCTCTTTACGGTCTTCAGACGTCGAAGGCCACGCCCGGCTCATCTAAAGATTGAAGAGCAGGGTCGCGGCTAGAATGTGGTTTTCGAGATACTGCGGCGCTGTAGCGCCGGAGACGCCATCCAGGAGCCCGTTCCCCCTTGTGAATCGTGAGATTCACCGAGCCGACAGGGTGGGCGAAGCACAATTTGGGGATGGCGCGGTTCGTGGCGGGAGACCTCACCGAGGCGACGGCGTTGCTCGAACGAGCCTATCTCATCAAGCGGGAGCTGTTTGGAGAGGACCATCCGGAGACGGTTCTATCCCGGCGAAATTTCGAATGCGTCAGCGCTGGGTGATCAGGTACCAACGGTCAGCGTTGGCGTCGCGCTTTTCGGCCGTCGGGGCCGGGGACGCGGTGGGTTTGGGAGGGACGGGGGCCATCGTCATAATCCCAACGTTGCCGCCCGCCGCATCGGGGACGAGCATCCGCTGGCGGACCACTCTGCCGCGGAGCAGATGCGGTTCGAGGGCGACTTGGGCGTCGATGCCGCCCGCTCCGCCCGGCGCTCCGGAAGCATGATCCTGCTTTCGGACCATGGCCCGCAAGATGTTTTCAGTCAAACCCTGGCGGGCGAGGGCGGCGAGCGCTTCGGCACTTGTATCAAAACGAGACGTCTTCTGGTCGATCAGTTCGAGCAGGAACCGCTCTCCCAGGCCCGCCTCGGCCAACAAAACCACCCCTTCATTGGTTAGGAGGTTCTTCGGCATTTTAGCGAAGGGGGGAACCGGATCTGCCGCAAGGGCGGCCGTCAGAAAAGCCAGAGCGAGAATGATCTTGCGCATGAAAAGCTTATCGTCGAGAAATTGTTCAACCTTAACGGAAGTTTGCCGATAGAGGTTGTAATGCTGTGGCGCCTGGCTGGTTGTGTCTTCGGAGTGACGATGGGTTTGCTGGGGGCGGAACTGCGCCTGCTAAATCCGACCCTGCCGGTCGCCCTCGCTGGTCGACCGTACCACCAAGGCCCGTTGGTGGTAGAAAGCAGCGGGAGGTGCCCGCTAGGGGCGACGTCGACTCGCTTGGTCGACGGGGCGTTGCCGGCCGGGATGAGTTTGGACGGGATGGGCTACCTGCGGGGGACCCCGGTGGAACCGGGTCGGTTTGGGTTCTCGGTCGAGTTGCGCAGCGGCTGCTCGCGCTCGGTCGAACAGGTCATGCTCGAGGTGGCGATGGCACCGTTGTTGCGCGTCTCGGCCGAAAGTCTCGATTTCTCCTGTGAAAAAGGGGGACGGCCCCCGGCGATGCAACGAGTGATGATCTCCGGCAGCCATCCTGGCATGCCGTACATGATGTCGGCAGCCGGGGCCCCTTGGCTCGAAATCCGCCCTCGTCGCGGTGCCCTGCCCCCTCCTGGCGCGGCTCTCGAATCCGACGCGGTCGATCTGCTCGTCCATCCCGAGAGGCTCGAAAGCGGCGACTACCACGCCACGCTCCTCACCTATGCCTGGGGCGGAACGAACCCAGCCTCGACGGAAGTTCATTTGACCGTTAAACCGGCTGGATCCTCGTGGGACAGCCTCCCCACCGTTCCCATGCCGCCGCCGTCGGCCGCTCCCCTTCCCATCGTCATCATCGCACCGGCATTTCTCGAACCGCCCCCGCCGCCCAAATCGAAACCAGTCCCCGTGGTTGTCGCGCCGTCAGCGCCCAAAAAGCCTCTCATCCCGGTGACCCGTTCGCGCATCGTTACCGTCCCCCGGCTCACCCTGCCCGAAGCAAGTAAAGGGCCTTCAAAAATGCTCGGTGCGCCGGAAGTACTGAAACCGGTGCCCCCGAAACCGGCCAAGAAAAGCGGCGAAGGCGGCGGGCACTAGGTAGCCGACGCGCTGTGATAGGCTCTGGGGCTAAACCCTATTGCCATCGAATCGACCCAAGTCACGCAGTTGCTGGGCC
>JANODS010000422.1:0-2460 GCA_031412835.1 Acidobacteriota bacterium
GCCCAGAGATCGGCTCTCGCCGCCGACACCGTTTGAGAAGAACACGCCCCCCGCGTCACCGGCCTCTTCCTCAGCGGCAAAGTCTTCAACGTCCCCCACTGGACCGCCCTAGGCCGCCGGGTCCTTTCCCGCTTCGTCCGCGAACAGCATCCCGACGGCTTCTGGGGCGAACAATCCACCAACTCTCCAACCCTCGGTTACAACGTCCTCACCCTTTCGCCGGTCGGCGTCTCCTGAGAGCATTCCCAAGACCCCGCCGCCCTCGAAGCCCTTCCGCCGCGCCACCAACCTCCACGCCGATTTCACCTACCCCAACGGCCATCCGGCCGAACTCCTCAACGACCGCAACCGCCACTGGTTCGTCTCCCCCTGGGCCCACTTCGCCTTCTCTCACTTTCCCCACGGCCGCGCCCTCGCCGCCCGTTCCATCCCCACTGAACTCACTCTCGAAACCCTCGGCCGCTTGGCCCAAAATCACCTCTACTGGCACCCCGGCCCCTCCGGCCCCGCCCCCCGCCGCCCGCTCCAACTGCCAGTCTCCCGCCAGCAGTCCGGCGATTGGAACGTCATCCTCTCGGGGCTCACCGGCCCTGGCTCCTCCCGTTTGTTCCTCGACCGCCAAAGCCACTTGAGCGTTTTCCACTCCCGCCTCGGACTCATCATCAAGGGAGTGCCGTCAAAACGCCAGCCCGAACTGGCCGCCTTCGCCCTCCAACTCCAGCTCCACCCGGGGCGAAACGCTCGAAACCGCCTCCGGGCGCTCCGTCGTCCTCGGCCCCGAACCCGTCGCCATCGACGATTGCGGCTCCTGGATCCGCCATCACGGCTGGACCATCCACCTCCCTCCCGGCGCCTCCCTCCGTTGGCCACGATTTGGTTACAATCCCTATCGCGGAAAACCCGACGATGCGCTAGCCTATGCGGTAGGCCTCGTCGCTTGGCGCCAATATCTCACCGGCGCCCAGGTTCTCATCTCCGTACCGTGATGAACCTCTCTTAATTACTTCTGTTACAATTCAGAAAATTGGGAAACGAGGTTACTATGCATAGACTCTTGATCGCTCTCGCGCTCAGCCTCTCGGCCATGGCGCAAAGCACCACCGGTATCCTGGTCGGAACCGTCACTGATTCGTCCGGCGCAGTCGTTGCCGGCGCCAGAGTTCGGGCGACGAACATTGGCACCGCCGCCGTCGTCGAAACCACATCCTCCGCCACGGGCGAATACGTCCTGGCCAACCTTCCCGCGGCACCGTATAAAGTCCGCGTCGAATCCACCGGCTTTCGCTCGGTCGACATCAACGAGGTTCGTCTGCTCCTCAACCAGACCGTTCGTACCGATGTCCGCCTGGAGCCCGGAGCCGTCGAACAGAGCGTCACCATCTCTTCCGCCGCGCCTCTCATCCAAACCGATAGCGCCTCCATCGTCAACAACGTCGATACCCACGCCGTCGTCACCCTTCCCCTCAACGGGCGCACCCTCGACCGGCTCATTCTGATCTCCGCCGGCAACGCCTCGGACTCCCCCTCCAATCCCAAGCTCGCCGGCTCCCTCCACTGGGGCGGTAGCTTCTATTCCATCGACGGCGTAGCCATCAACGACACCGGCAACGGCGGTGCGGCCTACTCGTTCCGTACCCAGCTCTCCACCACCCCCTCCATCGATACCATCCAGGAGTTCAAAATCGAAACCAACAACGCAAAGGCCGAACACGAAGGCTCCGCCGCCATCTCCATCATCACCAAAGGCGGCACCAACGACTTCCACGGCTCTCTCTTCTTCTTCAATCGCAATCGCGAACTCTCCGCCAACTCGTACTTCAACAACGCCAACCGCCAACAGCGCCCCCCGTTCAATCGCAACGAGTTCGGCCTGAGCGGCGGCGGCCCCATCGTCCGCAACAAAACGTTCTTCTTCGGCTCCTATGAAGGGCTCCGCCAGCGCCAAGCCACCACGGCCTTCTTCCCCTTCGCCACCGCGGCCATGAAGGCTGGTAACTTCGCCGGTGTCCGGGAAATTCGGGATCCGCTCTCCGGCCTGCCGTTTCCGAATAATCAAATTCCCACCGCCCGCCTGGACCCCCGCGCCGTCCGGCTCGGCAGCTTCATGCCCCTTCCCAACACCCCCGGCACCACCTCCGCCGGCACCGGCCTCAACTACGTCGCCAACGTCGGCAACGTCATCGATGTCAACCGCTCCTCCATTCGCGGTGACCATCACTTCAACTCCACCAACTCCATCAACGCCGTGGCCACTTACGCCAAGGGCTCTCCGTACTTCGTATCGAACGGCGGCCCGAATGAATACGGCAACTTCGCCGACGGCGGGTACATCACCAAGAGCGCGTCGCTGACCTATAACCGCACCATCAGCCCCTCGACGCAGAACGAGTTCCGTTACTCCTACTTCAGCCACGGCTCCATCCGCGTCGGCCAGAATACGAACTTCGATCCCCTCTCACT
>JANODS010000423.1:0-1788 GCA_031412835.1 Acidobacteriota bacterium
GGCCAAGGGCGCGTCGCTGGGCGAAGCGGCGAGCGCGGCGCAGCGAGTGTTCGCCGAACAGGAACTTCCGGTGGGGTACAGCGTGAAGTTCTCGGGTCAGGTGAAGATTCTCGAAGAGACGACGAATAACATGTTGATGGCCATCGGTTTAGCGAGCATCTTTATGTACATGGTTTTGGCGGCGCAGTTTGAGAGCCTGATTCATCCGTTCATCATTCTGACGACGCTGCCGCTTTCGATACCGTTTGCGCTGCTGTCGTTGATTGCGACGGGGCGGACGCTGAACTTGTTTAGCGCGTTGGGAGTGCTGCTTTTGCTGGGCATCGTAAAGAAGAACGGTATCCTGCAGATCGATTACATGAACCGGTTGCGGGATGAGGGCGAGGACCTGCGCCATGCGATCATCCAGGCGAATCGGGTTCGTCTGCGGCCGATTCTGATGACTACGTTTGCGATTGTGGCGGGGTTGCTGCCGACGGCTTTCGGGACGGGTTCGGGCGCATCGCAGCGGTCGGCGATTGCGATCACGATCATCGGCGGGCAGACGCTTTGCTTGCTGCTGACGCTGCTGGTGGTGCCGGTGGGCTACGACATGGTGGAGGGCGCGCGGGCTTGGATTAGCGGTCGAGGGTCGAAGAGTGCCAACCTTCCGGCGGGCGCTACGGGCGACTAAATTTTTCAATTCGCGAATCTTTTCCTCCGGTCGATACGTCTTCTGAGATGACAGGAGGAAATGGAAAATGAAATTGAATAATGATCTCCCGGTTGAGACATTGCCGGGTTTAGTGCACTGCTATATGTGTACTCACAACGTGGAGGCCATCGTTCTAAAACGGGGTTCCGCACGGCAGACGAAACCGGGGCAGAGTTGTCCGCGGTGCACGGCTAGCCTAAATTCTAGCTACGTGCTGGAAGTGCTAGCGGAGCTAGCCGCGGCCTAGTTCAAGTGAGCTATCCTGAACGGAGAGACATGAAACGCAAGACGCCCGTTAAAGAGACACCTGTGATTGATCCCGAGATCTTGGAATCTGCCCACCGGAGCCTAGGTTTTGAGAAATCGAAACCGGCTCGGAAGTGTGAGGTGTGCGCGGGCGAAGTTACCCCGAATGCGGTGGAGCAACTTTGCTGGGTCTGCCGTCGGCTGAAGATCAGCGCTTGGCGCGATTCCGATCTTCAGGCTTCAACGGGCGGCGAATAAAGGCAGTTGGTTGGTCAGGCCTTGTTGTACGGCCTGTTCGTAGACCCATGCCCCGACGGCGACGTCTTCAAGGCCGATGCCGACCGATTTGAAAACGGTGATTTCGGCGCCGTTCTTTCTCTCTGGTTGATTGTGGAGCTGTTCGACGGATTCCCAATCGGGCGGGGTGAGGCCTAGGATCAGGTCTCCGGCTTCGAGGCGCGCTTGTTCTAAAGAGTCGACGACGATGCGATGAGCGGCTTGGAGAACCTGGGTGGATAGTTCTCGTCGGTTGGGGGCGTTGGAGCCCGCCGCGTTGATGTGGGTGCCGGGCCGGATCAGGTCGACGGAGAAGAGCGGGTCTTTCGCCTGGGTGGCGGTGATGATGATGTCGGCGTCGACAAGCGCGGCTTCGACGGTGGGCATTGGGGCGGCGTTGGCATAGTTGCGGGCGAAGGCGGTGCGCTTTTCCGGGGTGCGGCTCCAGACGCTAATCGAGCGGATGGGGCGGACGGCGAGGACGGCCTCAAGTTGGCTGGCGGCTTGAAAGCCGCTGCCCAGGACGGCGACGGATTGGGAATCGGGGCGGGCGAGCCATTTGGTGGCAAGGC
>JANODS010000424.1:0-2162 GCA_031412835.1 Acidobacteriota bacterium
AATCCACGGAAACCGCCGATGCACTTTTTGTAACATCGGGTCGGTCTTATACAGCGCGTGTCGATTCCGGTAATGCGTCAACGTCGTAATCTCCGGCCCCGTATGC
Source organism: Acidobacteriota bacterium (assembly GCA_031412835.1). Taxonomy (GTDB): domain Bacteria; phylum Acidobacteriota; class Terriglobia; order Bryobacterales; family Bryobacteraceae. Next base: position 107 of record JANODS010000424.1, read on the forward strand.
TTCCGCACCCCGTTCGTCCGCTCCGGGCCCTCATAAATGTAGTCCCCCAGATGCACCACCAGGTCCAACTCCACTTCGGCCATATGCTGGTACGCCGTCCACCATCCCGCCTCCCAGTGCTGGCACGAAGCGAACGCGTAGTTCAACTTCGCTACCATCGCCCCCGCCGCCGGCATGGTCCGCGTCCGTCCCACCGGGCTCGTATAGTTCCCCGCCTTGAACTGGTACCAATACCACCGGTCCGCTCGCAGCCCTTCGACCTCGACATGTACCGAATGCCCCAAATTCGGCGTCGCCACGGCCTTGCCTTTCTTTACGCCCTTCGATAACTTCTCATCCTCGGCGATCCGCCACTCCACCTCGACCGCCGAATTCTCCATCCCGCCCCCGTTCAAAGGGTCCGGCGCCAACCGAGTCCAAAGCACGATCCCCGAACCCGTCGGATCCCCCGAAGCCACCCCCAACGCAAACGGGTCCTTCAAAAACTTCGGAGCCGCAAACAAAGGCACCCGCAGCGAATACAGAGAGGAAATCAGCGTCCCCGACTGCATTAGAAAAGTTCGACGGTTCATGTCGCTTCAGTTTACTAAGGATCTCGCTACCGTCGCCCAAAGTCGATGGGATCGCCTTCTCCCTAGATCCTAAGGTCCGAGTCCTCGACCAAATCTCGCGCCCCATGCCGGATGTGCAGAATCTCGACCCGCTTCGCCTTCGCCATTACTCTGTAGATCGTCCGATAAACATGGGGCTTCCTACCGTAAAGCCAGTGCCGGTAAGAAACGTCTTCCGGGACGGTCGGGCAGCGAAGAGGATCGCTTTGCAAGCTCCTTAGGCCGCCCTTCAGACCCTGATACCAAGCCTGCCCAGCAGAAGAACCGCCTACCTCCCGGTAGATACGAGCAAGGTCCCGCTCGGCCCGGGGCATAATCCTAACGCGAAATTCCATGCGTATCTTCAAACTCAGCGAGGAACTCTTCCAGATCGCGGCCCTCGCCGCGCCTGGCCTCTTCGAAACCCTGCCGGATGCCTTCCCGAACGTCAGCCTTGGCGACGATGTCTAGTAGCCGCTGATAGCCTTCAGCGTCTTGCACCACAGCCGCTGCCTTACCTTTTACAGTCAGAATCATCGGACGTTTGTGCCTCTTAAGCTGCTTCAAGAACACTGCGGATTCGCGCCGAAAAGTCGTGAGCGAATGAATATCTTTGGTGATGTCCATAAGACCTCTCCTATTGATAGCACTGAAAAGAGTGCTCAGGATTTCCTGTGATAACCTACCTCAGGCTCCGCCGCCACTTCCTCCAACTCGCCCTCGCCCCACCCCGCCCCAACTTCGTCTTCGTCCTCGTCGACGATCTCCGCTTCGACGAACTCGCCTGCACGGGCCACCCCTTCGCCCAAACCCCCCATGCCGACCGCCTCGCCCACGAAGGTGCCCTCTTCCAAAACGCCTTCGTCGCCACCCCCCTCTGCTCCCCCAGCCGCGCCAGCTTCCTCACGGGCCAATACCCCCATCAACACGGCATCACCGACAACGTAGACCGCTCCCCCCGCAGCCACGCCCTCATCACCTGGCCTCGCCTCCTTCACGATAATGGCTACGAAACCGCCTTCCTCGGCAAATGGCACATGGGCATCGACGACTCCCCCCGCCCCGGCTTCGACCATTGGGTCTCCTTCCCCGGCCAAGGCGAATCCAACGACCCGCCCCTCAACATCAATGGCAAAGCCGTCAAAACCACCGGCTACATCACTGACATCCTCACCGACCACGCCGTTTCCTTCCTCGAACAAAAACGGACCAAACCCTTCTGCCTCTACCTCTCCCACAAAGCCATTCATCCCAATATCACCCAAAGTGCCGACGGCCAAAGTACCGGCTCCAGCGAAGCCGACGGCTTCAAAGTCGCCCCCCGCCACAAGGACCTCTACGCCGGCCAACTGCCCCCCCGCCGAGGCAACCATCAAGGCGTCCCCCGCGACCCACACCCCCACCACCACACCCACACCCCCCACCCCCCGCCCGACCCCGCCCCCCCCCCCGACCCCGCCCCCCAC
>JANODS010000425.1:0-2149 GCA_031412835.1 Acidobacteriota bacterium
CAAATTTCCGCCCCAAAACCCACCGCGCCCCCTCATCCCCCACCTTCCCCGGCAACTCCGGCAACTCCCTCACCCACTCCTTCACATCCCGCTCACAAACCGGACAATCCACCGCGAAGTACGGATAAGGCTCCGCCCCCCAACCCACCTCCCGCGCCGTCTTCGTCCTCCCCCCGCAACTCGCGCTATACGCCGGCGCAAACACCTTCCCCTCGTACGTCAACACCACCCCCCGCGTCGCCATTGCCGCCTCTGACCGCACCGGGTCCTTCAACACCTGGCAATGCGTCGTATCGCAAAAATCATAACCCCGATGCCTCCCCCGATTCCCCAACAGCCAACTCCGCGCTAACACCGCCTGCGCCTTCTTCGCCTCCATCGGCGCCCCCGGTTGCGACTCCGCCTCCGTAATCGCCCCCACCGCCTCCTCCACCTCCAACGTCAAAACCGCCCGCAACTCCCCCACCTCCGGCGTCACCGTCAACGCCCCCTTATACCGCCGCTCAATCTTCCCCGGCACGCTCACAAACATGTCCCCCTTAAATTTCACCACCCGCGCCGTCCGCGTCTCCCGCTCCGCAAACCAATCCACCTCCATCCCCACCTTCCGCAGCCCCACCGCCTTCCCCCCCGCGATCGTCATCTCATTCACCTGCAGCAACGTCCCCGGCACCGCCTTCCCCGTCAACCTCTGCGGATGAAACAACACGAAAATCGCAATCTCAATCATCGTCGAAACATCTCCACCGCCTTCGCCCCCGTCACCCCCGCCGCCTGCAATAAAACCAACTCCCGCGGCGCGGCTTCAGGGTAGGCAATCACCGCATACCCGTCCCCGTCAAACTTCGCGTTCGGCCCCGTACCCGTCTTCGCCAAATACCCCGGCCCCAACGCCTTCGCCGTCCCGTACCGCGCCGCCCTTCTCATCCCGTCGATCAACGGAAAAATCCCTGGATCCGCCGGCCGGCTCAACAGCTCCGCATACGCCGCCGCCAACTCCACCGGCTTCACCTGCCAAGCCGTCCCCAACCCGATCTGCGTATCCGCCCCCGCCTCCGGCACCACCATCCCAAACAACCCCAACAACGCCGCCGTCGCATGTCCCGACAACCCCATCGCCAACTGCCGAAAGTAGTGGTTGCACGAATACGCCACCGCATCCCGAATCCCCAACTTCCCGTGGCCCTTTACCAGCCAACACCGGTCCGCCGCCCCCCGGCAGAAGTGGTTCGGGTAAAAGTAATGGTGCGCCTGCGCATACGCCAGCGCCGTAAAAGGCTTCACCAAACTCCCCGGGCTCACCGGCGCATCGACCTCCGGCCACTCCGCCCGAATCACCCGCCGCTCCGCAATGCTATAGAGCAATGTGTTCATGGCCGCAGCGCGTACGTCACCGTCTCGGTCACCTTGTCGCCTTGGTCCAACCGCGCCACCGTCGCCGTCTGAAACCGTCCCAGCACCGCCGACAAACTCGCCACGTTTTCTGAGAAAAACTCCGGCTGCCGCTGCTCAGGCTGCTCCGCCGGCGTCGCCCCGGCCTTGTCGATCAACGTCGTCAACCGAAGCAACCGAGCTCTCTCGGTCGAGTGCCGAAACGAAGCCAAATAAACCGTCCGTTCCTCTGCCACCGTCAACGCTCCCCCCGCCTGCATCGCCCGCAACAACGGCTCATGGTTCGCCACATAAAGCGTCGACCCCGCCACCGCCACCGAGTACCCTGGCAACAAAGCCCGCATCGCCGCCAAGTCCCAGTTCCCCGCCCCGGCCACCGCCACCCCCAGCGTTTGCGCCACAAACACCTGGTCCTGCTGCACCCGCGTCCCCCGCACCACCAAATGCGCCGTCGCGTTCCCCATCGCCGCCGCCAACGCCGACTCGTTCCCCGCCCCCGCCGCCGAAAACGGCACTACGTCGATCATCGTCTCCAAATCGTACTCGTCCTGCCCCTCCCGAAACGTCGCCCCCGCCGCTGTCGCCAACAGGCCGGTCGCCGGAGCGCCCATCGCCAAATGGTAGTAACCCGCATCGTTCGGCACCGCCCGCGCCAGCGACCTCAGAGCCGCTCCATTCCCCGCCGCCCCCCCCTGCCGCATCGACATCGTCCCACTCTCCACCCAACACCCACCCGTCCGCGACAACTCAGCCATCG
>JANODS010000426.1:0-2396 GCA_031412835.1 Acidobacteriota bacterium
CGCCCGCGCCGGAGCCCGCGTCTACGCCTCCGCCCGCCGATGCCGCTCTTCCTTCTCTGCGCGCGCCGCCGCCTGCTCCACTTCGAGGCGGGCCTTTACCGCATCATGGATCGCATCCGTCAACGAGACGCCCAGAACGGCCGCCAACTCCCGCACCTCCGCCACCACGTCTGCCCGCTTCACCTGAATCGCTTGTGTCATGATCATCAGCGTATCATGATTCTGGCGCGCTCATGATCAACCGCTCTGCTTTCTAAGGTGATATAAATACAGGGTGCCTGTATCCATCCAAGGGGAAAGAACCCTCATCGTCGGTGCCTCCAGTGGCATCGGCCGCGCCACCGCCCGCCTCTTCGCCCGCGCCGGAGCCCGCGTCTACGCCTCCGCCCGCCGCGCCGAGCGCCTCTCTGAACTTGCCGCCGAGCTCGCCGCCGAAGGCCACCAAATCGCCTACGGCACCGCCGACGCCGCGTCCCATGACTCCATGGAGGCTCTCGCCGCCGACGCCGTCGCCAAGCTGGGTGGCGTCGATATCCTGGTTTTCGCTTCCGGCACCAACACGCCGGATCGCGCCATGACTCGCCTCAATCGCGCCATCTGGAACGAGCTCATTGAGGTGAATCTCAACGGCCCCTATTCGCTGACGGCGGCTCTGCTTCCGGCCATGCGCACCGCGCGCAAGGGGCATCTCATTTACGTCTCGTCCATCTCCGGCAAGTACGCTGACGTCTCCGGCGCCGCCTATCAGGCGTCTAAACGCGGCGTCCTCGGCCTTGCCGCCGCCATCCGACAGGAAGAACGCGAGAACGGTATTCGCACCTGCGTCGTCTGCCCTGGCTTGGTCGACTCTGAACTCATGGAAAAGCGTCCCGTCAAGCCGAGCGCTGAAACCTTGGCCAAAGCGCTTCAGCCCGAAGACGTTGCCGACATCATCCTCAGCGTGGCGCTTCTGCATCCCCGCGCCGCCGTTCCGGAACTTGAAATCCTGCCGACGGTTCTCTAACTCACGGAACTAGCACCAAGGGGGCCTGCCAAAACGCGGCCTTGGTCCCTTTGGACTCAAGCACCGTCACCTGGCACAAGTATTCGCCTGACGGCAGCTTGCCAAGCGGAATTTCGAAACGAACCGGTAGCGCCTTCAGCCGGTTCGATCCGCCATCGGAAACCACCACCGGGGCCGTTTCGAACGCTTTCTCGCCGTTTCGAAACAACGTTACGTACGCCGCCACGGGTTCCACGGTCTCGCCCGCTTGGTAGGCCTGGAAATACACCAGCAGATCCTTGGCAGTCCGGAACACGCGAGTCACCGAAGGGATGATCTTCATCCCTTCCCAAACCAGCGGGTTGACAATTTGCGCCTTGTCCTTGGACGCGTTGAAAATCGCCTCTCTCATGTCCACTCGCTGGCTGCTCAAGACGACCGAGCTCATCGGAATCCGCTGTGTCTCCTTCACTAAGTTCGGCACGACGAACGATCGCTCGTAAGTCCCCATCCGTCCCGTCTCCGCGTCCCGCGCTAGTAACTTCAACTTATACTTTCCGTGCAGCAGTGTCATGCCCGTATCGTATTCAATTGGCCGCCGAGCCAGCTCCGCCGCCGTGGCCCCGGTCAATTTCAATTCCACTTTATCTCGAACGTTGGAGACGGTCGTGCCGTACTCGTCCTTCACCTCTCCCAGGAAGTCGATCACCGCCCGCTCCGCTCCGCCTCGCCGCGCCAGTGCGAGTTCGCTTCCCGGAATCTTCACCATGACGGGAACGTAATATTCGGCGCTATTGAGCTGAAAATAGCCCACCTCCAGCGCCATCGGCAGCTCCGTCACGGGGTCGCCCAGCCGCAGCGCGTCCTCCAGATGCCGTTCCTTATCCGCCGCCGAGAACTTACTAAACACCTTGTTCCCGTAGTAACCCTGCCGGTACTCCACTGTGCCCGCTCGGTCCCCGGCGAGAGTAATCTTCACTTTTCTGAATTTTCCGTCGGTCTTCTCATTCGTCGAGTAATAACCAAGAATGTAGTAGCTCTCGGTCGCCTGCTGCGCTCGTACGATGCCCGCCCCTAAGTCGTTCGAGTCCAACAGCGCCTTGCCGCCGGTATCCGCTGCCAGTGTCCAAAGCGTATCCTGCGACCGCTGCAAGTTCCCTCGCAACCCGTTTGCCGTCGCTCCCGTATACATCCCCGCTCCGCCTGGAGACCCCTGTGTCGCGTCGCCCATGGGGGCCGAAGCCACCAGTCCCCGCGCGTCAATCGGCCAAAACTCGACCCCGGCCCGTACCGCCGCATTGATCGTCGCCTGCAACTGCGCCTGGTTGTTCGTGCCGTTCAACCGCAACCCGCTGGCGAAGTAGACCAGCGCCTTCTTTTCCTGCAACCGGCCCAGCATCGCCGCCGCCGTCTG
>JANODS010000427.1:0-3689 GCA_031412835.1 Acidobacteriota bacterium
CAGCTTTTCGAGGTTCGCTAGCACGTGCTTCGAGATGTCGTAGGCCTGAAAGGTCTCGCCCTTCTTCGTCACGGTCTCCGGGGTGAAGCTATCCGCACTCAAGAACGAAGGCAGCTTGCGCATCCGGGCCGGGTTCGTGCGGCTGGAGTGTAGAAAAGTCCCGCCGAAACGGTCAATGGTCCGCGTGTTTTCGCGGGTGAGCGGAGTCAAATACTTCTTCTTCGACTCCTCGTCGTCCAGGTTCAGGTGCGTGAGCCCTTCCCAGCCGCGCCGAAAGCCCAAAACATCGATGCCGAGTTCGGAAGCGCGGTAGGTGACACCCTTGATTACCGAATTTAAGCCGGGGACGTCGCCGCCCCCCGTCAGGATGCCGATACGCTGAATTGCCATGAATCTCCTAAGGAAAATGGGGGTTAACTTTTATTATAGGGCGAGTCGGTCCAACCGACATGCCACCCTCGCCACCGCCTCGCAACAGATTCGCCGCCCGTCCTGCGAATTTCCTCTCGGATCGAATTTAGCAGCCCCGCAATGCTAAAATTTGAACGATGATTAAAGCGCAAGCCGGCGACAAGGTGAAGGTGCACTACGAAGGTACCCTCGCTGACGGCACCATTTTTGATTCCTCCGACGGACGCGAACCCCTGGAACTGACCCTCGGCACAGGACAAGTGATCCCTGGCTTCGATGCCGCCATCATGGGCCTCTCCCCCGGCGAATCGGTGGTCACCACCATCCAGCCCGCCGAAGCCTACGGCGAATTGAACCCGGAAATGATACTCGAGGTCGAGCGTGATCGCTTCCCCGAAGATATGGAACTCGAAGAAGGTCTCGAACTCCAACTCTCCGGCGGAGGCCAAGCCTTCATGGTCCGCGTCATCGGCTTCGGCCCTGATAAAGTGATGCTCGACGGCAACCATCCGCTCGCCGGCGAAGCCCTCACTTTCAAAATCACCCTCGAATCCATCGCCTCCAAATTGATCTTTTAGCTCGGATGCACGCCAACCTTTCGCTCGCGCTCCGCCTCGAAAGCGCCTCGTCGGCGCTAGCCCGGTGGGGCGCCGAAGTCCATCCCACGCTCTTCCCAAAGTCCGCCGCCGCCTTCATCCCCTGTGGCAGCGGCACCGCCTGCTTCCTCGACGAATCGTCCCCGCTTACCCAAATCAAAGGCGCTGGCATGATCGCCCCCACCTTTGAAGGCGACATCGACGCCGCCGAAGCGTTCTACGCGGAACGAATGGCCCCGGTCACGTTCATCCTCAGCCCCTTCGCCGACGCCGCCCTTTTCACCTATCTCTCCCGCCGCGGCTACGAAATCGGCTCGTTCGAAAACGCCCTTTGTCGCCCCCTCTCCGCCGCCGACATCCTACCGCCAGACCCCGACGTCGTCTCCACCGATGCCCCCGAGGAGTGGGCCCGAACCGTCGGCGAATCCTTCTTCGACGTCGTCACACCCGCCGGCCTCGAACTCGGCCGGACACTCTTCCACCTCCCGCACACGCAGAATCTGCTCATCCGCGACGGCGAAACCGCCCTTGCCGCGGCCCAACTCACCGTCCACGAACGCCTCGCCATCTTCCAATGCGACGGCACCATCCGTCGCTACCGTCGCGCCGGACTGCAAGCCAAGCTCATTCAGGACCGCCTCTCCCGCGCCGCCCAAGCCGGTTGCGACATGGCCACGGCCGATACCGAACCCGGCAGCGCGTCCCAACACAACTACGAAAAACTCGGCTTCCGCCTCGCCTACACCCGCGTCACCCTCATCAAGGCAGAGTAGCCTTCCACGCTAAATACCCCAGCCCCAGCAGGAACCCTAGCAGCGCCTGATACTCCTGGTTCTTGCGATACAGCCAACCTCGAAACGGCGTGTTATTTGCCAGCCCCGGCCAACGCGGAATCAACAGCGGCACCCGGTCCGCATACGCCGCGTAGTCCGGAAACAGCCCCCGCAAATGCTGCTCCTCCAGCTCCATCACCGGCACATAGACGAAGACGAAAACCGCCGCGAACAACGCCGCCAACTCCCACCGCCCGGCCGCCAAAGCCAGCCCCAACGCCGTCAGCAGAGTCCCCGCATAAAGCGGATTCCGATGGAACCGATACGGCCCGCTCGCCACCAGCTTCTGGTTCTTTTCGAGGTGCCCCGCCGCCCAAGCCCGCAGCGCCAAGCCTACCAGCGACACCGGAATCCCATAGAGCAACGACTCCGCCGTCGGCCGCGCAAACCAGCCAAACGCCACCACCAGCAGGAACCCACTGGGCACCCGCATCCGGGCCACTAAATCCGCGTACGGTTTCGGAAAGAAATATCGAGGCATCGTTCCAAGGCTTCCAGTACCGCGCCCACGCTAAGGGCGCGCATCGAAGCCGCAATCTCCTGATTTCGTTTGTAAGTCGTTTCCGCGCCCGGAGCGCGCATCACGGTGATGGTACCGCCATAGGGCCCATTCCGCTCCGGTGAGGTCGGGCCGAACAGCGCCACTCCAGGCTTCCCCAGCGCCGCCGCCAAATGCATCGGCCCGCTGTCCAGCCCCAACACCGCCCCCGCCCGCCGCGTCGCATAGATCAATTGGTCCAAGTCCCACTCCGCCCGATTCATCACGAGCGGCACCCGCAACCCCTTGGCCAGCGCGGCATAATTCTCCGCCGGCCACTCCTTCGCCCGCCATCCCGCCCGCTCCGAAGCCAGCACGAAAGGCCCCTCCGGCAAGCCCTCCACCACCGTCCCGGACGGCAGCGGAAACTCCGCCCCAGCTAAGCCCACCAGCGATAAGTTGTGCTCCACCACATGCTCGCCCCGCGGCGTTACCCGCTCCGTGTAGAGCCACCCCGCCGCCCGTTCCCGCAGGTACTCCGACACGAAGCCAATCCGTCGCGGAGCCCCGCTCACCCGTCCCACCAGCGCCGACTTCACCAACCCCTGAAAATCGTACGCCGCCGCAAACCCCGCCCCGCGCAAATCCCGCGCCACCGCGATCACGTCCCTCGCCACCCGTCGATCAAACTCCACCGTCCGCACCGGACACGCCCGCAACAGCGGTGCCCACTTCCGGTCCACCACCCAAGTCACTTCCGCCCCGCTTCGCGCCAACGCTGTCACCGCCGGCATCGCGTGCAACACATCGCCAAACGCGCCGAGTCTGATCACAAGAACCCGCTCCACGCTCAATCCCTTACAGGTTCTGCCGCTCGCGCACCAGAGCCATCAGCGCCTCCCGGCGCCGCAGATCGTCGTGCGTCTCATCGATCACCACCAAGTCCGCAATCCCGCTCAGCACCGATACCTCGGCATGCTCGGCGATCGTCACAAATTCGGTACAAGCCAGCGCCGCCGCCAACTCCGCCCGCGCCTGCACCGGCAATAGCGGATCCGCCGGACTCGTCACGCACACCGCCAACGGCCCATACTCCGCCGCCAACTCACCCATCCGCTCCACGTGCGAATAGACGACCGGGTCGAAATGGCCAATCACCAACGCTCGGGGCGGCGCAGGGGCCAACAGCCGTTCGCGAAACTCTTCAAAGTCGACAATCTTGGTTCGGGTATCCACCATGTAACCCGCCTATTGTCGCGCGATCCGCACCAATTCCAAAACTTCGCCCGCCACCCGCTCCGCCGTCACCGCTTTCATACACCGGTGATCAATCGGACACTCCCGCAGCAAACACGGGCTACACTCCACCTG
>JANODS010000428.1:0-4476 GCA_031412835.1 Acidobacteriota bacterium
AAGAAGAAGAACGTCTTGTTTTTGCCGTTGTAGATTTTCGGGATGAGGAGGGGTCCGCCGACAGCAATGCCGTATTGGTTCTGGCGGAAGACGGGTTTGCGCTGGTTCGGGGGGGCGAAGACGTTACGGGCGTCGAGGACGTGGTTGCGATGGAACTCGAAGACGTTGCCGTGGAAGTCGTTGGAGCCGGATTGGGTGGAGATGGAGACGACGCCGGCACCGCGGCCGAACTCCGCGGAGAAGACGCCGGTGAGGGTTTTGAACTCGCGGACGGATTCGACGCTGGGGGCGACGATGACGGTATTGAAGGTGTATTCGTTGTTGTCGATGCCGTCGACGAGCCAGGCATTGGTGTTGGCGCGGCTGCCGAGGGCGTTGAAATTCGACGGGCCGCGGGGATTAAAAGTCGAGGCACCGGAGAGGTTCTCGCCGGCTTGGCCGGGGGTGACGCCGGGATTGAGATAGACAAGTTGGGCGAAGTTGCGGCCATTGAGGGGGAGTTCGCGAACGGCGCGGGTGCCGATGACTTCGCCGAGTTCGGCGGATTCGGAGCGCACGAGGGGGGCGGAGGCGGTGACTTCTACGGTTTCGGAAACGTTTCCGATCGAGAGTTGGAAGTCCGCGCGGGCCTTTTGGTCAACTTCGAGGAGGAGATTGGTTTGGACACCTTTCTTAAAGCCCTGCTTCTCGACGGCGACGGTATAAGTGCCGGGGACGAGGAAAGGGACGTTGAAAGAGCCGGAGTCGTCAGTTTGACCGCGGCTGGTGGTGTTCTTGTTGACTTCGGTGATGGTGATGGTGGCGGCGGAGACGGCGGCACCGGTGGAATCGGTGACGGAACCGAGGATGGTGCCGGTGGTGACTTGGCTAAGAGCTGCGGACGCAGACAGGGAAGCGACGAATAACAGACGAGTCAAGACAAGATTCATATATAAACTCCAGTGTGGCTAGCGTATCAAACCAAAGGCTGTAACGGCAATTAAAAGACTTACTAGGAGAAAAGGCGTGGGAGCTTTTATTTGGGGATCTGCGATTGACTCGGCCCGAGCGAGGAGCAAGGAGGATAGCCCGATAGGATGGGCATCCGGCTCGATGTGGCGACGGGTTCGCGGTGGATGATGCCGGGGTCGATGGCGGCGCCGGCCGGAATGGTCTGGATGTGTCCGCAGGCGGTCGGCGGAGGGGTCGGAAGGTTGACGGCAATCTTTTGCCGAGGCGCCTTACCGAGCGGTCGGACGAGGGTCACGTGGGGAGGCAAGGGACGGACGGCAAAGAGAACGGGCAAAGACGCGCACAGGAGAAGTAGGATACGCATGCCTTATTCTAAGACAGTGGATCTTCCTGTCAACAGTTTTCCGTCCCAGCAAGCGTTCCTCGATTGGTTGGAGGAAAACGGTGGCACCTCGGCGGGGATTTGGCTTCGTTTCGCAAAAAAGGGCTCGGGGGTGGCTAGCGTTTCGTACCCGGAAGCGGTGGATGCCGCGCTTTGCCACGGCTGGATCGACGGCCAAGTGAAGAGCGAATCGGAGACGACGTATCGACAGCGCTATACGCCGCGGGGTAGGCGGAGTATTTGGTCGAAGATTAATCGGGAGAAGGTCGCCGCGCTGATCGCCGCGGGGAGAATGCGACCGGCGGGGATGGCCGAGGTGGAACGGGCGAAGGCCGATGGGCGCTGGGAGGCAGCCTACGATTCGCCGAAGACAGCCTCGGCGCCTCCAGAGTTGTTGGCCGCGCTGGCGGAGAGCCCGAAGGCGGCGGCGGCGTACGCGGCGCTGAGCAGCCAGAATCGGTATTCGATCCTTTTCCAACTGCAAACGGCGAAAAAGGCGGAAACGCGCGCGCGGCGCATCGCCGCCTTCGTGGCAACGCTCGAAGGCTAGTAGCCGCTGCGCTTGTCGACGAGATTATGCAGCGGCTCGCCCTTCGAGAAGCGGTGGAAGTTCTCGACGAAGAGCTGCATCGCTTCCTCGGTCCAGGTGGCGGTGTGGTCGGCGCAGTGGGGCGAGACGAGCACATTTTCCATGGTCCAGAAGGGGTGGTCGGCCGGGAGGGGCTCGACATCGAAGACGTCGAGGGCGGCTCCGCGGATTTTGCCGGAGTTGAGAGCAGCGATCAGCGCGGCTTCGTCAATGACTGGGCCGCGGCCGAGGTTGATGACGACGGCGGAGGGCTTCATCGCCGCGAGTTCGGCGGCGGCGATGAGGCCGCGGGTTTCGTCGGTGAGCGGGGCGGCCAGCAGGACGTAGTCGCATTCCGCGAGCATGGCGGCGCGATCAGCGATGGCGAAGCTTTTCGAAACAATCGGATCGTCACTCGACAGCTCGGGGCGGCGGCGGATGGCGTGGACCTTCATGCCGAGAGCCTGCGCCCGGACGGCGGCGGCGCGGCCGATTTCGCCGTAGCCGACAATTCCGAGCGTTTTGCCGGTGACCATTTCAATGTCGAACTGCTCCCAGCGGGCCGCTTGCTGGTTGCGAACCATGCGGCGGAGATCCTTGGCGAAATGAAAGATCGACGCGATGGCGAACTCGCCGAGGGATTCCTTGAAAACACCGCGGGCGTTGGTCATGGGAATCTCGCTTTCGACGAGCGCCGGGAAGAGGGTGGACTCCAGCCCAGCCGACATGGAATGGATCCAGCGGGCGTTTGCTGCGAAAGGCCAAGCGGTTTCGAGTTTCATGCCGGCGTTCATGCAGTACAGAACGACGTCGGCAGGGTCGCCGAGGGGGGCGAAGGCTTCGAGTGTGTTGCCGATGACGATTTTGGTGTCGGCGGGGAGTTGGTCCAGGACCTTCAAGTAGGGGGCGGCTGGGTTGGAAACGACCAGCAGGGACAGTGGGGACATGTTCTAACACCGTATCATGACGGTTGCGGCATCTAGTAAATGTGGCGGAAACTAAAGCAGTGCCAGAATTTTGTAATTGCGGCGCGCGGTTGCCCTCGGACGCGCGGTTTTGCCATAAGTGCGGCAAGCCTTTGTTTGAAGAGGTGACGGTGGAAGAGGTCGCGGCGATAGTGCCGACCCCGCCGCCCCTGCCGTTGGTCGAAGCCGTGTTGCCGATTGATTTCCACAACGGGAAGGCGATTCGGGCGGCACTATTTACAGCTTCGCTGATTTTCTTTTTCTCGACGGTGCCGCTGCCGTTTGCGGCGGCCCTGCTGTGGCGGGTGTTGATTCTGGTGGCGGGCGGATTCCTTTCGGTCGTCTTCTACCGGCGCTGGACCGGGCAGCCGATGACAGTGAAGAGCGGGGCGCGGATTGGGTGGATCACGGGAGTGTTCGCGTTTGTGTTGACGCTGGTGGTGTTGACGATGGCGATGGTCGCGATTTCGTCGAATGGGGATTTGATCAGCGCTTGGACGGAGCAGATGCGGCTGAATGGCGGGAACGATCCGGGGATCGAAGAGGCGGTCAAGGTGATGAAGCAGCCGGTCAGTTTTGCGCTGCTGATTTTGTTGGTGATTGCGATCCTGTTTGGAATTACGACAATTCTTCCGTCGCTGGGCGGGGTGCTGGCGGCGAAGGTATTGAAGAAAGATGGCTGAAGCGCTTTACGATGCCGACGCCGAGAAAGACGACGAGCATGGCGATTAGTTCTTTGAGACCGAAAGGCTCGTCGTAGAAGAGGCTGCCGAGGCTGACGGCGACGACGGGGTTGATGTAGGTATAGATCGAGACGAGCGAGATGGGCAGGGTTTCGAGCGCGTAGATGTAGGCGCTGTAGGCGACGATGGAGCCGAAAGTGACGAGCCAGGCGATACCCGCGACGCCGTTCCAGGTCCAGTGGATGGGCTTTTGCGGCAAGGCGAGGGCGAAGACGAGGCAGACGACGCCGACGGCCATTTGTTGGACGGCTCCGGTGAGGACGGGGTGGGTGTCGGTTTTCCAGCGGCGTTGCAGGATGGACCCGGCGTTCCAGAAGAAGCTGCCGACTTGGAGGATGAGAAATCCGGTGCCGACGGCGGCGGACATCGCGACGCCACCGGGGCCGGGGGCGACGAGTAGGGCGGTGCCGCAGAGGCCGATGGCGAGGCCAATCGTTGTAGCCCAGGTGAGCTTATCGCCGCCGGGGACGAGCGCTTCCAGGCCGACAAGCCAGAAAGGAGCCGTCGTGAGGAACAGGGCCGCGAGGCCGCTGGGGATAAGGGTTTCGCTATAGGTGAGGCACGTATTGGCGACGCCGAGGAGCAAAAGCCCTACGCAAATTGTGCGGAGTAGGGCTTTGCCCGTGGGGAAGGCAAGGCCCTTGTACCAGGCCCATAGCAGCAGAATGGAGCCGGAGAGCAGGAAGCGGGACGCCATCAGGACGAGCGGCGGGAACGATTCGAGGGCCATGCGAATGGCCAAATAGGTGGTGCCCCAGAAGAAGCAGACAGCTCCGAGCGCGGCGTAGGGGAGCAGATGAGAGCGGGAGCCCATCTTCTACCGTAGCTCAGTTGGAGACGCAGTCGCTGGTTGGTTCTCCGTAGATA
>JANODS010000429.1:0-2467 GCA_031412835.1 Acidobacteriota bacterium
GTGACGGCTTGCTTGTCTATTTTGCCGCTGGCGGGATGGATGGGGAAGGCGACGGAGCATTTGGCGACGCATACGGGAGAGGGCATGGGGGCGTTGTTGAATGCGACGTTTGGGAACGCGGCGGAGTTGATTATTGCGTTGGTGGCCCTACAGAAAGGTTTACACGATGTCGTGAAGGCGTCGCTGACGGGCTCGATTATTGGAAACGTGTTGCTGGTGATGGGTTTATCGATGGTGGCGGGCGGGGTGAAGTTTAAGGCGCAGCGGTTTAACCAAGTGGGGGCGAATAATCAAGCGACGATGCTGATGTTGGCGGCGATTTCGCTTGTGATGCCGGCGGCATTTCATCATTTAGCGATGCCCGCTTCGTCGGTGGTGGAAGGGGCGTTGAGTTTAGAAATTTCGGTGGTTTTGTTGATTGTCTATGTTCTGAGTTTGGTATTTGCTTTGGTCACCCATAAGGCGCTTTTTGGAGGCGAGGGGGGACAGTCGCACGGGGGGGAGACGGAGGCATGGTCGAAGGGGAAGGCGATGGCGGTGCTGACGGGGGCGACGGCGATGATCGCGTGGATTTCTGAGATCTTGGTGGGCAG
The DNA here is from genome assembly GCA_031412835.1 of Acidobacteriota bacterium. Classification (GTDB taxonomy): domain Bacteria; phylum Acidobacteriota; class Terriglobia; order Bryobacterales; family Bryobacteraceae. The sequence goes on from JANODS010000429.1 coordinate 594, forward strand.
CGTGGAAGCGGCGGCGCATTCGTTTGGGATGACGAGCGTTTTTGTCGGGGTCATTGTGGTGGCAATTATTGGTAATGCGGCAGAGCATTCCACCGCGATCATCATGGCGATGAAGAACCGGATGGACTTGTCAGTGGGGATTGCCGTGGGATCGAGTATTCAGGTGGCGCTGTTTGTCGCTCCGGTTCTGGTGATCGCGAGTTACTGGGTGGGGCCGCGCCCTATGAACCTGGTATTTAGCCCGGCGGAGGTTTTGGCGGTGACGGCGAGCGTATTCATTACTGGGCAGATTGCCAATGACGGAGAGAGTAACTGGATGGAAGGGGTGCAGTTACTGGCGGTTTACGCAATTATGGGCGCTGTATTTTATTTTCTGCCGGATATGGCGGGGGCAAAGCATTGAAACTTTGGGAGGCGGCAGCGGGGGCGAGGGTGTTTGATTTGGCACAGCCGTACTTTGTCGTGATGCCGCACCATCCCTCGCATCCGCCCTACCTGTTTGGGTTGACCAAGCAGCACGGGGATATGTTGACTCCGGGGGGCAACAGTTCGGCGGCGGATGCGATTGCGATGGGCTCGCATGTAGGGACGCATATTGATGGGTTTGGACATTTTTCGTGCGGCGGAACGTTGCACGGGGGAGTGCCGGTGGATGGGAATCAGAGCTACGGGGCGGGGTTGACGGTTCATGCGGCGGCGGGGATTGCGCCGCTGGTGAGACGGGGGGTGTTGTTGGATTTTGCGCAAGCTGGGCCGCTGGGCGAGGATGTGGAGATTACGCCTGCGATGATGGAAGGTTGCGGGATTGCGGTGCGGGAAGGCGACGTGGTGTTGCTGCGGACGGGTTGGGGGCGGTATTGGCGGGACGCACGACGATATATCAATGCGGTGAGCGGTTCAGTGGCGGGTCCGGGTCCGGGGTTGGCGGGGGCGAAGTGGTTGAGCGAACGGAAGCCGGTGGCGGTGGGATCGGATACGGTGGCTTTTGAGAAGGTTCCGGCGGTGGATATGCCGGTGCATGTGCATTTGTTATTCAAGTGCGGCATTCATTTGATTGAAGCTTTGCAGTTGGAGGAGCTGGCGGAGGCCGGGGTAAAGGAGTTTCTGTTTGTAGGGGCACCGTTGAAGCTGGAGGGAGCGACGGGGGCACCGATGCGTCCGCTCGCCATTTTGTAACCTCGCCTTTGCGCGGGGCATCTAAATGGGTATGGGCAAGCAGGTCATCACCGAAACCGAGCAGGAGCAGTACACGGGATTAACGGGGCCCAAAATCCGTTGTCCTTTGTGTGCCTGGGAGCCGCAGGCAAGCGATACGTGGGCCTGCACGTGTGGGCACGCTTGGCATACTTTTGACACGGGGGGCGTTTGCCCGGCGTGCATTCAGGAGTGGAAGTCAACGGAGTGCTTAGCGTGCCATGGGTGGTCTGCGCATTCTGCTTGGTACGAGTACTAGCTGAGGTAGGCGGGCACCGTTGAGCCGCTTGTAAGTGTCGGCGGAAGGCGCGAAGGATGCCCCAAGCTTGGCGGCCAGCTTCATTTCGGGGGATCATTAGGGGATGCACGGAGGATACGTCCCTTGGTGGTAGCGACTGGATTGGCTTTTATTTTCGACATGGACGGAGTGATCGTTGACTCTAACCCTCTCCACGGCATTGTTTGGCGAGAATATCTGAAGGATTTTGCCATTTCTGCCGATGAAATTGATACGAGGATGCAGGGGAAGAGGAACGATGAGATCGTCAGAGAGCTATTCGGCCCGGGCTTGTCCGAGGACGAGGTTTTCTTCCATGGCGCTCGAAAGGAAGCGCTGTATCGCGCGCGGATGGCACCGCGGCTTGAGGCGAACTTGATGCCGGGACTGCGATCCCTGCTTG
>JANODS010000430.1:0-1644 GCA_031412835.1 Acidobacteriota bacterium
GTCGCGAGCAGACGGCGGAAGTGCTGAAGAGCCTGAGCCCGCGCGAAGAGAAAATCATCAAGATGCGTTTCGGACTGCAGGACGGCAGCGAACACACGCTGGAAGAGGTGGGGCAGTTCTTCGCGGTGACGCGCGAGCGGATCCGCCAGATTGAAGCCAAGGCGTTGCGCAAACTGCGGCATCCGAGCCGTAGCCATCGGCTGAAGACGTTTCTAGAAGCGATGCCTCCGGGCGAATAGTTTGTTACCGGCGGGTGAGGGCGAAGGAATAAGTTGCCCCGCCTGGCTCGCGCAATTCGTAGTCTCCGTCGGGCGCGCGAACGGCTTTGGCGGGCAGTTCGAACCGAATGGCCTGGGTACCGGGCGGCACATGGAGCAACCGTTGCGTCTCGGTGCCGCGGAAATTTCCGGGTTGCAAGACGAACGAGGCGGTGGCAAGGACCGGCTTGGGGGCCTTCCACCAACTCCATCCCCAGCCGACCAGCAGCACCGCGGCGGCTGCTTCCGCCACCCAAAGCCATCGCCGACTACGCCTCTGACTCCCTTCTAGAGCCTTCATAAGGGCCCGTATTTGCGTCGCTTGGCCGGGGCGTAGGCGCTGGGCCACCAGTGCGCTCTGTTCGGCGGACAGAGGCCTCTGGACGTGGTCGTGCACAACTCATCTTCCACCTCTAACGCAGGCTCCGCCAGATAGCGCCGTTCCATCGCCGCTCGTTCCTCATCGGGCAACTGGCCCAACAAGAATCTGACCTGCTGTTCTCGCTCCAGATCTTTGTGTTGCTGCAAACCCACCTCACTTTACCTTGTCGGAATTTCGAATTGATTTCGCCAGACATCTTGCCATGCACTCCCGCATCTGCCGACGCAACCGAAAGGCTCGGATCCGCAGCGCGTTTACCGCTACGCCCAACTCCTCCGCCAAGCGTCCCCGACCGGGGATGCCATGTCGACCGGTGCCCGAATGATAGCGGCGCAACAGCGCTGTATCGGCAGCGGATAATTCCGCCAAGCAATCGGCCGCGCAGGATTGTCGGAGAAGCGCAGGGTGGAGTTCGATTTGCGATACCTCAAGGTGCAGGGCCACAAAAGTTGTTTCGGCTCGTGCTGGGGCAGAAAAAACTGGCGACGGCCGCGCTAAACGCGGCGAAAGTTTCGGCAACGACTACTGGGTTTCTGCGAAACGGAGGCCGAGCGCTCGCGGCGGTTGGGTTGGCGCTGGAGGTAGGAAAAACCATTCAGGACGACTTAGCGGCGGGAGATAGTGTCGTGGATACGACGGTTGACGTGGCGGCGACGGTTCTGGGGGATGGTGCCACGATCGTGGCTCCACCGCTGGCGGCGGTGGATCTGGTGACGGCCGGAGCACTTCCTTCCGGTATCAAGAACGCCGTCAATGGCGGCCAAGCGATAGCTAAGCTGGCGACGTCTCGGGTCTCGCTCGCCGATGCGGATCGGATCAAGACGAAAATGACGCGAAACTGGCCTATGGCGTTGGCCCGGGATGCGGGCGAGTATTGGGCGCAACAATTGGGATATTAAACAAAGGAGAACTCCATGAGACGAATCTTGTGTTCGATGTTATTGACGGCGGGGCTGATGGCCGCTGAGTCAGTTACTTACAGTTACCTATGCTTGTGTCAACTGA
>JANODS010000431.1:0-2681 GCA_031412835.1 Acidobacteriota bacterium
GCTGGGCCGCGAGCAGAAGCCGCACCCGTATCTTTATTGGGAACAGCTAACGCCAGCCAAGCTGACGCGGGCCGTCCGCATGGGCCCATGGAAGGCGTTTCAGGCGACGAAGACGGCCCTGATCGAGCTGGTCAACCTTGCTGCCGACCGCGGCGAATCGACCGATGTCGCCGCCGCGAATCCGGGTATCGTGAAGCAGATTGAAAAGATTCTGGCGACCGCGCGGACCGATGCCGCGACACCGCCGACGGACCCGCGCATTTGGGAGAAGTATAAAGAAGACAATGGCAAGCTCGACGCCCTGCTTGGCTTCTCCTAGAGCGCAGCGGAAGGCGTCAATTCAACGGCACTTGCCAAGCACCGGAGGCTTTCCAGAGGCTGATGACGTTCGAGAGGGTGCTGGCGGCGGTCCAGATGATTTTGGGTCCGGAGAAAGCGGGTTTGTAGGTGATGTTCAGCGATAGCGAGAGGGTGTTGCCGCTGCGGCTGACGACGGAGCCGAAGGCGTTGATGCGGCACTGGGAATTTTCAATGATGTTCGAGCCGGTGAAGATGATGCTGGGGGATTGGGCTCCGTTGCCATCGTCGGGGATCAGGAACAGGGTGTTGGAGGGGGAGTGGTAGGCGAAGTAGCAGGCGGCTCGGCCGTCGAGGGCGGTCTTCGTGAGGCCCCAGACGGTTTGGAGGTTGGCGGTTGTCGTCGCGTCGCGGTAGGTGAAGGTGATGAGCGCGTTGGCGGCGGTGCCGGAGCCGGGATTGGTGGTGGAAGAGTTGGGGAACGTAACGTTCGTGATGGGTACTTCGTGAACGCCGTTGGGGGTCCAGCCTTGCGTCAGCTCGTCGGTCGTGCGGGCGGCGAGGTAGACGACTTTGCTGCCGGCGAAGCCTGGAAGGAAGCTGAGGTTGAACGTGAGGGTGATGGTGTTTCCGTTGACGACCGCGGACGATCCGGACGCGAAGACTCGGCATTGCGCGTTGGCGATGGAACCGGTATTTGGGCTGCCGAGGACGAGGCCGGGGGAGAGGCCGCTGTCCGGTCCGTTGTCGTTGACGAGATAGAGAACGCGTTGGGGAACGGAGTAAGCGAGATAGCAGGCGTTGCGGGCGTCGAGGCTGGAGTTGATGAGCAGGTTCACGATGCCGATGCGGCTGAGACCGTCCGGGTGGGAGACGTTGAAGGTGAAGGTGTTGTTTGCCCCTTGACCGGTGAAGGGGAAGCCGCCAGAGATGGTAGGTGGGCCGCCGCGAACGTCGATGTTGAGAGAAGATCCGCCGAGGTTGACGAAGCCGCCGATGTTAACATCGAGGGCGGCGAGGCCGGTGGTTGGGCCTAGCGTGAGGTTGCAGGTGGCAGTGCCGGTGGAGTCCGTGAGGGCGACGTCGCCAGGGCCGGCGCAGTGGGCGGTGGGACCGGAGCCGGGGGTGTTGGCGGTGGAGGCGCGGAGGGCCACGTTAGGGATGGGCTGGCCGGACTGGGGGCCGGATACGACGACGACGCGGACGCGGATGGCGTCGGCGATGGTGGAGCCGGCCGAGCCGGTGAGGATGTTGCCGGAGGGGGCGAGGCGCTCGACGACGGGCGGAGTGGAGAGGCCGCCCAGGATGGTCGTCAGCAGGAAGTTGACGGACTGGGAGTTGGCGGAGGCGGTGATGGTTTGTTGGGTGTAGGAGGACCCAGCGGGGACCGAGGTGGCGACGAAGCCGACGGCGGTGCGGCCTTCGGCGTCGGTGATGCCGGTGCAGGTATTGCCGTTGCAGGTGAGGTTGGGGATGAGGACGCCGCCCGAAGTGAAGATGTTAAAGGTGCCTTGGCCCGAGGCGAGCGTGAAGGTGACGGATTGGTTGGCGACGGGCGCTCCGGCGGAGGTGCGGACGAGGACGGTGAGCGGGTTGGTGACCTGGAACTGCTCCTGAACGATTTGGCCTTGGCCGCGAAAAATGGACAGCGTGTTGGAGGCTCCGGGGAGGGCGGTGGAGGTGGTGAGGGTGAAGGTGACGGCGGAGGCGGGGGCCGCCTGGGCGGTGACCTGAAAAGTGCCTAGGCTGGAGGGGGCGGTAACGGTGGTTTGGGCGAAGCCTTCGTTGTCGGTGAAGACGGTGGCGGCCTGGACGGGGGCGGCGGGGAGGTTGGAAGAGAAGCTGACGGCGATGTTGCGGAGGGGGCGGCCGGTGGAGTCCAGAACCCGGGCGATGACGGGGAGGAAGGGGTTGCCGAGGGTGGTGGATTGGGTGTTGTTGTATGGGAGGATGAGGGCCGGGGTGCCGCTGAGGGCGGCGGCGCGGAAGACGAGGGGGCCGGGGTTGGTGGGTCCGATGAGTTGCCCGGAGGCGGTGGGGGGATTGGCGGTATTGTCATTGCGAAGCAGTTGGGTGCTGGTAAGAACGAACGTCGAGCGGGGAGTGGGTTGTTCGAGGGTGGCCGTGATCGCGCGGACGTTCGAGAAGGACGTGGGGTTGACGGTGAAGGGGCTGATGGAGACTTCGAAGAGCGCGGCGGATTGGGTGGAGGTGGCGTAGATGCGATTGTTGCTGGCGACGGTGAGGGAGTCGAGGGTGACTTGGAAGTTGGGGAAGGAGCTGGGGACGGTGCGCGTGGCGAGGTCGATGAGGAGGACGGACGTGCCGGTGACGGGGGTGAGGTTGGTGGCGACGGCGTAGCGGCCGTCGGGGGTGAAGGCGAG
>JANODS010000432.1:0-3527 GCA_031412835.1 Acidobacteriota bacterium
CGCCTCCCAGCACCCCGCGACCCACCACCCCATCCGCCAACCCAATCAACCTCGCCACGTCCCGCCGTCCCCCGCCGGGACCGCCAGTCCAACCCGGCCTCCCCGTGCCCCACGCCTCGCCATCCACCGATCCACCGCCTAAACCCCAGTCCGCCCCCTGTACCCTTGAACCAGGTTCGTTAATGAGATAAATCATAGGCGAACCAGCCACGCTATCGAGAGTGCCAAATGCCCCCTGCGAGTGAATCGCCTGGGGGGGACGCGCGCCTCGGTAGTGTGGGCCGTGAAGCACATCCCGTAGGGAGTTCGCGCGCAAAGCGCCAGTACAGGGCCGATGAAGCGTCACGGTGGCTGGGGAAAAGGAGTCAACATGGAACCACTATTTCGCTTCTTCGTTGGAGTCGATTGGGCCAGCCAGGAGCACACCATCAGCATTCTCGATGGCAACCGAAAAGAGTTGGAGAACAAGGCTTATCCGCATACCGGTGCCGGACTGAACCAACTCGCAAACCGTTTAGTCGAACTTTCCGACGACCGCCCCGCGGCGGTCGCCATCGGCATCGAAACCCCGCATGGTGCCGTGGTCGAAACCATGGTCGAACGAGGTTTCGCCGTCTTCTCACTTAACCCCAAGCAAATGGATCGATTCCGGGATCGTCATTCGGTTTCCGGTGCCAAAGACGATCGTCGTGACGCCTATGTGATTGCTGACGCCCTGGCGACCGATATCCATAAGTTCCACCGAGTAAAACTCAGCGAAGCCGCGATCGTCCGTCTGCGTCAGCTCTGTCGCAACGAAGAAGACGTTAAGCAGAGTCAAGTTCAACTCGGCAATCAACTCCGCGATCTTCTCAATCGCTACTTTCCGCAAATGCTCTCGCTATGCCCGGGCGTCGATGAACCCTGGTTGTGGGACCTCCTCAAAAAAGCGCCTTTGCCGCAGCAAGCCGCCAAACTATCCGCCTCGAAGATCCAGCGAATATTGTCCGCTCATCGCATTCGGCGAATCGACGGGATAAAGGCGCGGGACATCCTGCAGACACCGGCGCTCCGTTTGGCACCCGGCGGTGCCGAAGCGGCCAGCGAACACGTGCTCATGCTCCTGCTCCAACTGCGTCTCTACAACGATCTGAGGAAGCAGTTGACCAACCGCATTGATGCGGTCCTGAACGAGGTCAGCACGGACGAGCAAATAGTTGGGCATCGTGACGTCAACCTCCTTCGTTCCTTGCCGGGAGTCGGTCGGTGTGTCGCCGCCACGATGCTCGCGGAAGCCTCGCAGGCTCTCGCAGAACGAGATTATCATGCTCTGCGCAGCTATGCCGGCGTCGCGCCGATCACGCGCAGTAGTGGGAAACGGCAGTCGGTCCTGATGCGGAAATCGTGCAATGAACGGCTACGAAATGCCATGTATCATTGGGCCAGAGTCAGCACGCAGAACGACGCCCGCAGCAAGCTGCACTACACAAACCTTCGTTCCAAAGGGCACTCCCACGGTCGCGCCCTTCGAGGCGTCGCTGACCGACTGCTTGCTGTTTTGTTTGCCATGCTCCGAGCGGGTACGGCTTATGATCCCGCCCGACGGATGCCTTCGGTCGTAACGACCTGAGACAAGTTAAACTCGTGAGCGCATGGGCAGAGGATAGGGCAACGCAGGGATGCGACCTGAGCGCTGACCCATGTGCGGACTGAACGGGACGGTTACAGCCGTCCCGGAGTCGCCAGTCCGCCATAAAGCGATAAATCCCAGGGGGTCGGGGGGAAGATCCCCCAATGCTCGCTCAAAGAAAAGCCTTGACGAAGGGTAGGGAGTCCCCCCCCGACTCCCAACCTCTACCCGACTCTTCAGCGCCCTGCCACCCCCGATCCACTGCCCAACTCCGCCTCGCTAAGCCCCAACTCGAATCGCAAAACCCGAGCGAGCCATCCCACCCAATTCCCCCACCGCAAACCTATCCCGCTCCCTCCACCCCCCGATACCCTCGCAACCTCTCAAGAAACTCGTCCGGCACCCGCACATTCCCCCGCCGCCCCGCCCCCAGTTCAATGTCCGGCTTGTTCCCCCCATGATGGTCCGACCCCCCCGTTTCCAGCAACCCATACTTGTCCGCATACCCCCGATATCGCTCCACATCCGCCCCCGAATGGTCCGAATGAATCACTTCAATCCCCACCAGTCCCAACCCCATCGCCTCAACGATCAGCGCCTCCTCCTCACTCGCCTTCCGCTTCCCCAACCGAATCGGATGCGCCAGCACCGAAATTCCACCCCCTGACCCCACACGAATTAGCGCCTCCGCCAAAGCCACCTCAACCCTTTCCACGTAAGCCCGCCCATCCTCCGCCAAATACTGCTCGAACGCCTCCTGAATTGTCCCCACATAGCCCTTATTCATCAAAACCCGAGCAAAATGCGGCCGACCCGTCATCGTCTTCCCAATCGCCTCCACCTCCGCCAGCGTAATCGCCACCCCTACCTCATTCAGCTTCGCAATCAGCCGAACGTTTCGATCCCGCCGATACGCCTGCTGCTCCCGCAGCCACTCCCGAAACCTAACTGTCGGTACCGAATTCGGGAAATAGGCCAGCAAATGCACCGTCTTTCCATGAAACTTCGTCGAAAGCTCAATCCCACAAACCAAATCGAACCCAACACTCTCCGCGTACGGCAGAGCCTGCTCGTACCCGAAAAGCGTATCGTGATCCGTTATCGCCAGCGCCCGTAACCCCGCCGCCCGCGCCCGATCTATCAACTCGTGAGGGGTATCGGTCCCATCCGAGGCATCCGTATGGCTATGTAAGTCGATCAACTTCTAGGTTACTCGATCAGCCCCAACTCCTGAAGCTTCGCCCACACTTTGGCTTCACTCTCCTCTATCGGCTCACGGGCCGTATCGCACCGGACATCCGGGTCGAGCGGAGCCTCATACGGGTCCGAAACCCCCGTAAAGTGCGCAATCTCCCCCGCCAAAGCTTTCTTGTACAATCCCTTCACATCCCGCTCCGCCAGCACACTAACCGGCGCGTCCATGAAAACTTCAACGAAATTTTCCACTCGCGCCCGAACCTCGCCCCGCGCCTCCCGATACGGCGAAATCGCCGCCGTAATCGCAATCACCCCGTTCCGCGCCAGCAACTGCGCCACAAACCCGATCCGCCGGACGTTCGTATCTCGGTCCTCACGCGAAAAACCCAAACCCTTCGACAAATGCTCCCGCACCTCGTCCCCGTCCAACAACTCCACCCGCGCCCCCTGCGCCTTCAGCCGATCATAAATCCGCTGCGATAGCGTCGACTTCCCCGCCCCGCTCATCCCCGTGAACCACAACGCAAATCCCTTATGCATTCGCTTGCAACACCTGTTCCAGTAACACGTCCACCGTCCTCATCACCTTCCCCGCCGGCGTAAAATGCAAACCGCACTCCTTCTCCGCCGAATCCTCCCACCACCACCGACCCGCCCGCTCCCCCTCGCCCGGCTTCGTCGCCCTCGTGCAAGGGCCACACCCGATCGACGGATAGCCCTG
>JANODS010000433.1:0-1898 GCA_031412835.1 Acidobacteriota bacterium
ATTCACGGACGCTATGCCCGCTCGCAGGAAAAAGGCACCAGCATCCTCCTACTCAACGAAAACGCTGAGGAATACACAAAATTCCGTGAAGGATGGCTCGCCAGGCTCCAGCCCAAAACCGTAGCCGAACAGGAACTCGCCGACAGCTTCATCGCCAACGAATGGCGCCTGATCCGCTCCCAAGCCGCGGAAACGGCCCTGCTCAATAACGAAATCCGAGCCACGAAAACTCAGGTCGACGCCGATCATCAAAAACTCTCCGGACCGGCTCGGGAACAGGCCCGCCTCGGCGTCGTCGTCGCCTCGCTCTATGCCAAGTCCGGTGCCGCCGAAGCGATCGATCGCAAGATCAATCAGCTCCATCGCGCTCGGCTTACCACGCTTCAAGCCTTGGTCCTCCTGCAAGACCGTTTCCCGCTCCCGGAAGGAAGAACCCAGGAAGTTGCTCAAAACAAACCGTTTCTCTGTTCGGACCATGCAAAAACGGTTCCCAGTGGCTCCCAAAATCAAGCGGCTTGAACCCAAAAACAAGGAAATCACATGTCCATTTGGAGCTCTTCACTCCTGGAAGCAGAGCCCGTTGAGGCCATCTTCCGCGCATTGCTCGCGCCCACGATGCCGACCGCGCTCGTAGTGTCTACCGACCCCGTCGATTTCGCTCGATCCGTCTTGCCGTTCGAACTCGACGCGAAACAGGCCGAAGTGCTCCGTTCCCCGGCCAAATATGTCGCGCTCTGCTGCCATCGTCAATGGGGGAAATCCCAATGCGCGGCCCTGAAAGCCAGCCATCTGGCCATGAACCAACCTGGCGCGGAAATCATCATCGTGGCCCCGTCGTTGCGCCAGTCCGGGGCGCTCTTGCGATCAGTCCATCAGTTTCTCTCGCGGCTTGATCAGCCCATGAAGCCAGATGGACTCAATCGGCTCTCCATCGTGCTGCCCAACGGTTCCCGCATCGTCGCCGTGCCGAATAATGGAGACACAATTCGCGGCTTCTCCGGAGTGAACTTGCTAATAATCGACGAAGCGGCCTTCATCACCGATGAAACGTACCGCGCCGTTTTCCCATTCCTCGCCTCTTCGAATGGAAATTTGCTCCTGCTCAGTACCCCGTCGGGCCAAAGCGGTTTCTTCTATCAAGCCATGCACGTCCCGGAGAACAACTTTGCCACCTTCCGGATTCGCGCTTCGGAATCGCAACGGCTCAGCGCCGACCTGCTCGAAATGGCCCGCCTCGAACTCGGCGACGCTTACGCCCAGGAGTTCGAATGCGAGTTCGCCATGGGTGCCGAACAGATGTTCGACCGTTCGCTCATCGATCAAGCACTCGATCCCGTCATCGTAGCCTTTCGCTAAAAACCAGGAGATTTCATGTCGGCTCTACGCAAAACCACGGTCTTACCCGACCTGACACAACGCTATTTCCTCGGCCTCGATCTCGGCAAGCGCGTCGATCGCTCAGCGCTCGCCATCCTCGAACTCGAGTGGCAAGGCGACTCTTTCGACTACGCCGAATACGTGCCCATTCGAAATCCCATCGTGCGCCTCGTGCGGGCGGACCGCTTCCCGCTCGGCCTGCCATACTCCCGAATTCCCGCCATCCTTGCCGACGTGTTGACTAAGCTCGAACGGCGTCCGGTGCTCAAGCGAAACGCAGCCAAAGTCTTCCGGAAAGACCTCGTCATCGACGCGGCCAACGCCGGCAGCTTTCTACTCGAAATCCTACAGCAGCACAAGTTGTCGGCCGCCCTCGTTCCCGTCACCATCACCGGCGGCGAGCGCGAAAATCGTCTCGATGGTGGCATCTGGTCCGTGCCGCGGCCCGTTCTCTTCTCGAATCTCCGCATCCTGTTCGAAACCGGCAACCTGCGGATTGCCCACGATCTGCCCGGCTACAA
>JANODS010000434.1:0-3750 GCA_031412835.1 Acidobacteriota bacterium
ATCCGCCGGCGTCGCCACCGCCTCAAACCCCATCGGCACCGTCGCATCCAGCACGCGATCCGTCACCAAGAACTCCGCCTCCCCCCCGACGTCCAGCCGAGCTGCCTGTTCAGCCTTTCCGATTCGCCACATCCAAACGGCCAAAAACCCAAACCAGCCCGTAATCACCCCAATCAGAATCCATTCTCGACGCGTCATTAGACCTATCATCAAGCCCGGAAGTAGGGCTTCGCAAATGCCACCATCTGCGCCAACACCTCCTTGCCCTTCTCGTCCAACGCCGCCCCGCCATCCGCCCGCACCGCATGATTCGGAAACACCCCCCGCAACTCCAAAATGTACTTCAACGAAGGAATCCCATAAACCTGCACTTCCGTAATAAACAACAACGCTTTCGAAAAAGCTTCCAGCGCCTCTTTCTTCTTTCCCGCGTGCCACTGGTCCCAAGCCACGGCATACAAATCCGCAAACGACGAAGCCGGCATCGTCCCCGCGCTCCCCCTATACATCTCGTCAATCATCGTCCGCCCATGCCCCCCCGTAAACACTTGCAGCTCATCCCGCGAATCCGCCCGCAGCCTCCCCATCCGCATCAATGGCTCCCCCGCCTCGTCCTTGATCAGCCGCAGCGTCGGAACCTCCTTCCACATCCGCAGCAACAGGTCCACGCTCATGTTCCCCACCGCTTGCACAAACAACGGCAGCTCCGTCGCCGCCCCCACCTGCTTGTAGTAGCCCAACACCTCCGCCTCGCTCGGCTTCCCCGGCGGCGGCAGCGCAATCACCGCATCGGCCCCAATCTTCGCCGCGTGTTGCGCATACCGCACCGCCGTCCCCGCGTCCGGCCCTTGCACGCCAATCACAATCGCCGGCTTCAACTTCTTCCCCGCCCCCGTCAAAGCCTCCGCCCCCTGCCGCCGCTCCGCCTCGCTCAGCGTCGACCATTCGCTCGCCAACTGCGGCCAAACAAATCCATGCACCCCGCCCTTGTGAATAAACTCCAACTGCTTGACGAGCGTAGGAACATCCAACGCCCCCGCCACCGTAAACGGAGTCTGCGCAATCGGAAAGATCCCACGCAAAGGCCGACCCGAAGGGGCCGCATTCGCGTTCAAAGCAAACGCCCCCGCCCCCTGCAAAAATCGCCGCCGTTCAAGATTCATCTAAACCACTCCCGGCGCATACTTGCGCAGAATCGCATCACTGAACTCCACCCCAAACCCCGGCCCCGTTGGCGGCAAATAGTAGCCGCCCTCAAACTTCGGAGTCAACATCTCCATCAACTCATTCCCCGATTCGCCCGACCCAAAGCTCTCCGCCATCCCCGTCGTCCGCGCCAGCAGCAGTAGCGTCATCCCATACACGCTCCCACCCCGATGCGGGATCAATCCCACCCCCGCCGCCTCGGCCGCCGCCGCCACCTTCCGTCCATCCGTCAACCCGCCCGACCACGTCAAATCCGGCTGCAAAATATGCGCCGCCTTGTTCCGCAATAATTCACGGAATCCGTAAATCGTAGCCTCATGCTCCCCGCTCGCAATCCGCGTCGACTTGATCTCCCGGCACAGCCGCGCATAGCCGTCCACATCGTCCGGCAGCAACGGCTCTTCCATGAAGTACAACCGCGCCTCCGCCACCCGCGCCGCCAACTCAATCGTGTACTCCACATCCCAAGCGCACAGCGCGTCTAGCATTAGCCGAACCTCCGTCCCCACCCGCTTCCGCGCCTCCAAGATCCTCACGACGTTCTTCTCCATCCCCGCCGCCCCGCTCCGAAAGCTCTCAAAACTCGCAATCTTCACCGCCCGAAAGCCCAGCTTCAACCCATGCTCCACATCGTTCCCCGTGAAGTAGCCCATCACCTTCGCCTGCGTCGGCCCGCCTAACAAACGATACACCGGCAACCCCGCCCGCTTCCCCGCCAGATCCCAAAGCGCCAAATCGATCCCACTAATCGCCTGAATCGCCACCCCCCGCCGCCCATAGAACGAGCTTGAGGAAAACATCTGCTCCCACAATAGCTCCACGTTCAAAGCATTCGTCCCCCGCAGCAACGCCCCCAAATGCTGCTCAATCACCAAACATCCCGCCGCTCCGCCTCCCCCTACCCCATACCCCGTCAAACCCTCCTTCGTCCGAATCTGCACCAGAATCGCCCCGTCCAACTGCGAAAACGGCCCAAACGTCCGCCATCGCTGCGGATCAAAATCCCCCAACGGAGCGCCCTTTCTCTCCGCGGCGGCCGCCCGAATGCGCAATGGCACCGCCTTCACGGAAGTGATCTCCAGCCGATCCCCCGCCGCTAGCGCGAAAAGGCCCCGACGGCTCAGGTTCAAAGAGCTCAGCATGATAGCCCAAATCCTATCAGAAACTGATCCGCGCTCTCCTCGTCTACTTCGCCCTTGGCCTCTCGCGCCTACTTCAAGGCACCATCCACTTCTAGGGCAACCAAGTCGGCCAAATCCTTCGGGCGTCCCGACGCACGCTTGTTAGCCTTGAGATCCAGGAGTGAGATCACCGAAACCTCAACATCGCCCAGGACGAGTTGCACCCGACGACTCCAGCAATCTTCAAACTCCACTCCGTCGATCGCCCTCATCACTTCGATCCGCAATGGAGGCGTTTCCATTCGCAGCATCGCCCGCTCCGCGTCCAGCACGTCGTACCCTGTCGATGCGAAGCCAAACTCACGTACTACATGAACCACGCGGCGTCGATTCTCGGAGTCAGAAGCCACCCAAACGTCAATATTCACCGTATTCCGAACGTATCCGTGGGCATTTACCGCGTAGCCACCAATCAATAGGAACCGAACGTCATGGTCCTTCAAGTACTTCAAGAACTCTTTGAAATCGGGTGGTATCAGGGTCATAGCCATTGAACACCTGCCTAGTCAGTTCTAGCGCGATGAGCCGTTCTTCCATACTCTTCGTCTGCCAATAAGCTTTAGCGTCACTCGGCGTCTCGGTTGTCACCACCGACATCACAGTCCGGTCCATCCGCATTTCATCGAGTAATGCCATACCCTCATTGTACCCGCCCGGCGAACAGCATATACTATTGCCGCCCATGCCAAACGCTAACCCCTCCCGCCGCGCCGCCATCGCCGGCCTCCTCTCCGCACCCCTCGCCTGGGCCGCCCCCGCCCCCCGCGGCAAAATCACCCCCCACGCATCCTTCACCGTCAAGGTCCCCGACGGCGGCTCCCCCGTGCCCCTCCGCATCTACCGCTACGCCGTCACCCGCGTCCACACCGACGCCGGCATTACCGGCACCTCCTTCATCCCCGTCGCCCCCGACATCCTCGAACGCGCCGTCAAACCCACCCTGATCGGCGAAGACCTCTTCGCCATCGACCGCCACATGCGCCGCCTCCAAATGTTCTCCGGCGAGTCCCGCACCCAAAGCTGGTCCGGCGTCGAACACGCCATGTGGGATGCCATCGGCCGACTCTCCGGCCGCCCCGTCGCCGACCTCCTCGGCAAAGCCCGCGACCGCCTCCGCGTCTACCGAACTACCGTCTTCGAAGGCAATCAAGACCAATCCGACGTCCCCTACGAACGCCAAGCCAAGTTCGCCCTCCACCTCAAAAACAACGGCTACACGGCCATCAAAATCCGCGCCTGGCGCCCCAACCCCATGGACGATGTCGACGCCGTCGGCGTCATCCGCGCCGCCGTCGGGCCCACGTTCAAAATCATGCTCGACCGCACCGCCGTCCGCCCCGGCTGGGTCTGGGACTACCCCACC
>JANODS010000435.1:0-3162 GCA_031412835.1 Acidobacteriota bacterium
ATATTCCCGAGTTACTGCGTTTGTGGCGAAGATTGGGCAGGTCCCGAAGTGTCCGTAGTGATGGAAGTTGTGGGACGGAGTAGGCGGGCCAAACAATTTCCTCCCAATTCGGTGTGTCCCGAGGCATTTTTGACAAACGCAACGTGGGCGAAGGTTGCTGTGGAATCTGGGGGCGGTGAGTAAGATCCTTTGAATGAATACGTTAGAAATTAACGATGGGAGTTGGGCGTTCCGGTATCCTGGGTCTGGTCGGGTCGGCTCGCACGAAATGGCCTCAAAGGCCAATAAAAACGCCAGGGACGGGTCAGGATGTCCCGATTTGCTACATCCAGTATTCCCAGCGGCCGGTGTAAATGGTGAAGAGCGATAGGCAAAGGTTGGCGACTCCGTGGGTCAGGAAGAGATCGCCCAGGCGCTTCGTTTTGACCATCCAGAGGCCCCAGATGAGGCCGGTGATCAGGCCGACTTCCCAAAACGGCCCGTGCTCGGAGGCGAACAGGACAGCAGTGATGAGGACGGCGGAGAGGGAGTAAGTACCGAGCTTCACTTTTTCAAAATCGGGGTTGATGAGCCAGCGCATCAGCCAGCCTCGCCAGAAGAGTTCCTCGATGATCGGGACGAGTAGGGCGGCGCGGAGGGTTCGGAAGACGAGAACTCCGGTAGCCCCAAGGGCTTCGGGGGGGATGGAACTGGAGACCTTTCCCGTGATTGAGTTCGTGAAAAGCCAATGCTGACGGTAGCCGGGAAAGAGCGTATCGGGGGCGATCCAGAGGAGCCAAATGCCGATGCCGATGGCAATGCTTTGGAGGGGGGCGGCGCAGCGAAAATCGAGGACGGAGCGGGAGAAAAACCAGATGACGGCGGTGAGGATGGCCACGCGGAAATACTGTTCGAGACGGGGGTCCCAAGGCCAGTAAGGAGCCAGGACGAGGAGGAGCATGAAGGCCGCGAACGGGGCGACATAAGGGGTGGCCGGATGGTTCATTAGGGTTTGGTACCGCGGATCCAGTTCAGAATCGTATTGTACTCGGGCGAGCCTTTTTCAAAGCGGATCCCGCCGCCGTGAGAGAGTTTCTTAGCGCCAAGCGTTCCTTCGCTTTCGGCATCAGTGAGGGGTTTGAGCAGGATCAGGCTCGATTCGGGGTCTTCGAGATTGATGACGGCTTTCGCGGTGCCAAGGGTGGCGTTGAACTGGGTGTGGGAGGCGTGGCAGTGGACGCAGGCTTGGCCGTCTTTGCCGCGCGTCGTGAGGATCGGCTCGACGTAGCCGCGGAAATAGTCATCATCGGGACGTGCACCGGTGGGGCGCGTGCGGGGGGCACCGGGCTTGCGGGCCGGGACCGGAGCGCGATTCCAGGCGCGGAGATTCGGCAGAGAGGCGGGTTGTTCGGAGAGGAGGAGTTGGACGATGGGTTCGCGGTCGTTCTTGAGAGGTCCGGCAAGACGGGAGGCGTCACCGAAGTTGGCGTCGCGCAAGATAGGAGACGCGGCGCGGGCGAGGGGGCCCAGGGCGGGGTCCTTGAGCAGGGGGAGGAGGGCGCGGGCGAGGCGGTCGTTGGCGGGGCCGAAGAAGACGATCTGTTCAACGTCGTTGCCGATGCGGTTGTAGACGGGGGGAAAGGCGGCGGCGTGATCGGCGGTGGGGTCGTAGACATCACCGCGCCGAAGTTCGAATTCGGTGAGGCCGGTGAGGAGATGTTGCTTCTGAAGAGTCGGGCCGGATTCGAGGACTTTGGCGAATTTGGTGGCGAGGCGGTCTTCGACGGCGAGGCGGCCGGAGACGACTTGGTCGCGGTCGGCGGGGCGGGCGATGCCGGGGACCCAGTTGTTATAGAGATAGCGAATATTTTCGTCGGCGAGGTTGTAGACGGCTTCGTGGAGAGCGCGTTCGAGCCAGGGGGACTGGGGCTGGGCGAGGGCGGCGAGGAGCGAGTCCTCAATGACCTCTTTCGCGGGTAGATCAGCGGACCAGAACCAGAACTGCCAGAGGGCTTTGGCGGCTTGGAGGCGGACGGCGGGGGCGGGATCTTCCAGAAGTTTGGCGAGGGGGGCGGCAAATTCCGGACGGCGGGCGAGGGCGGCGAAGTGGGAGGAGAAGACCCGGGTGGCACCCCAACGGGTGCGCTCGTCTTTGGAGGCGAGGGCGGCGAGGAGGGGTTGGGCGGGGGTCTCGGGGTACTGGCTGTAGAGGCGGCGGATATCGAAGGCGGCTTGGCGTTGGACGAGTTTGCTGGGGTCGCCGAGTTGGGCGAATCGGGGGGTCGGCTTAGAGTAAGTGGACGGGGCGGCGGGCTGGGCTTGAGGATAGTAGGCGCTGAGGGCGAGGACGGCCATTTGCGTTTCTCGAAAGGGGGTGCGGAAATTTTCGTAAGTCTGGAGCGGGTCGAGCCAGCCGCCGAAGGATTGTTGGCGGGCGAGGAGAAAGCCCAGGCCTTTTTTGACTTGAGGGTTTGACCGGGGGATGCCGGCGGCGTGAAGGGTCCACAGGGCGTGGCCGGTCTGGAATTCGACGGGGAGGGAGGCGGGTTCGAGCTTAGCGGACCATTGGCCGTCAGGACGCTGGAGGGAGAGGAGGCGGGCAGCGTTGGCGGCGATTTGCGGGGCGTGTTTAACCTTGTCGACCGCCGCGAGGGCGAGGGTTTGGTAGCAGAGGTCGACCGTGTTCTTGACGGCGTCCTGCGTGAGGAGAGCCGCGATTTTGGGGTCGCGAGTGTTTTCCCAGGCGTACCAGGCTACTTCGTAGGTGGAGACGAGGGGGGTGTTGCCATTGGTTTCGTCGGGGGGGAGTTTCGTGCGGTCGCGATAGTAGAGTTCAAGATACTCGCCGATGCCGTTGTGGAAGTCAGCGCGGCGGGGGGTGCCGGTTTGCTGCTCGTAGAGCGCGTTGAGATGGGACATGCGGCTGAGGACGTTGGCCCCGGCGGAGATGACGCGGGACCAAACCGCCCCTTCCTTTTCAAAGCCGTAGAGCGGGCGGGGGTTGTTATAGAAGCGCTCAGAGAGGAAGGCGAGTTGGTTGGGGTAGTGGGTGGAGTAGCCGTGGCGGTTGGCGTAAAGTTGGGCGCGAAGGGTGAAGTGCGTGGGGTGGCAAGCGACGCAGAGAGAAGTTTCCTGATGGGGAGAGGAGATACGGTCGTAGACGCCACCGCGGCGGGGAGTGTT
>JANODS010000436.1:0-3495 GCA_031412835.1 Acidobacteriota bacterium
TTAGCCCTCGCCGCCCCCAAACACCCCAACGTGTTGTTAATTTCCGTCGACGATTTGAACGTCTGGGTCGGCTGCCTGAAAGGCTACCCTGGAGTGCGGACGCCCAATATTGATCGGTTAGCCCAGCGCGGCGTTCTGTTCGCCAACGCCCACTGCGCCTCCCCTCTCTGCAATCCATCCCGCACGGCCTTGCTAACCGGCCAGCGCGCGTCCACCACCGGCATCTACGACAACGACCAGTTCTGGCCTCCGGTCCTTCCGGACGCCGTCACCCTGCCGATGTACTTTCGGAAGCACGGCTACCACGTCGCCGGAGCCGGTAAGGTTTTTCATCACACCGCCGGCAACAATCCGCCGTCGCAATGGGACGAGTTCCAGCTTCAGGCCTTCGACGACCCGTGGTATCGCCGCGCCGACTGGTACCCATGGAACAAACGCATCCCGGCCCCTCCGGCGATCCCGCTCAACGGCCTCGACAAGTTTCAAGGCGAGTTCGATTGGGGCGTGCTTCCTTACGAAGAGCGCGCTTACGGCGACCAGCGCGCCATCGAGTTCGGCACCCGCTTTCTCGAAAAACCCCAATCGAAACCGTTCTTCCTCGCCATCGGCTTGTGGCATCCGCACATCCCGATGTACGCCCCACAGAAGTATTTCGACCTTTACCCGGCGGACAAAGTTCGCCTCCCCGAAGCGCCCGAAGACGACCTCGACGACATCCCCAAGATGGGCCTGGAGTTCGCCGCTTTCCGCCGTGTCGAGCACGAACGCATCGTCAGCACCGGCAAGCACAAGGACGCCGTTCGCTCCTATCTTGCGTGCATCTCCTTCGCCGATGCCATGATCGGCCGGCTCCTCGACGCCCTCGACAAATCAGCCCACGCGAAAAACACCGTCATCGTTTTCTGGTCCGATAACGGCTGGCATCTCGGCGAAAAGAAGCATTGGCACAAGTCGACACTTTGGCAACGGTCGACTCATGTGCCGATGATCATTGCCGGCCCCGGCACCGCGAAGCCCGGCGTGGCGCGGCCGCAAGCGGTCAGTCTGCTCGATCTTTACCCGACGCTCGTCGACCTCTGCGGCCTGCCGAAGAACCTGCGCAACGAGGGCCTCAGCCTGGTCCCGCAGCTTCGGAATCCGAAGGCCAAGCGCCCTCCCGCCGTCATCACCTACCTCGAAGGCAACCACGCCGTCCGCACCGAACAGTGGCGCTACATCCGCTACAAGGACGGCACTGAGGAGCTCTACGATTGCATCGCCGATCCCAACGAATGGCGGAACATCGCCAGCGATCCGAAGCATGCGAAGCTGAAGGCGGAACTGGCCCGGTCACTGCCGCCGACGAGCGCCAAGCCCCTGCCCCACCGCACCGATTTTGACTTTGACTTTCCGACCTACACCTACAAAAAGAAGGGGAAGTAACCCATGCACACCTTGTTTCTCTTCGTCTGGATCGTGCTCCACAAAGGCGACAGTTCCCTCGGGTTCTATTCGGCCGATGGGAAACTCGAAAAGAAGGTTGCCGTCAACGCGCATCCCCACGAGATGGTCCGCTCCGCCGACGGAAAGTTGCTCTATACGACGGACAACGGCACCATGCGCATCGAGCAGGCCGGAGTAGGCGGCAACACGGTATCGATCATCGATCTCACCGCCCGCGAGAAGGTCGGCGAGATCTCCACCGGCAACTATCGCCGACCCCACGGCATCGCGCTTCTACCCAATGGCAACCTTCTCGTCTCCACCGAACTACCGGACGCCCTGCTGCTGATTGATCCCATCAAGCGCACCGTGCTTCGCGTTTACCCGACCCAAGCCAAAACCGCCCATATGGTCACCGCGAGCCGCAACGGCCAATGGGCCTGGGTCTCAAACAGTAGCTCTGCCAATGTCTCCGCCATTCATCTCGGCACGGGCGAAGTTCGACTGATTCCCACCGGCCCGCGCCCCGAAGGCAGCGTCCTCTCTCCGGACGGCAAGCGCCTGTACGTCTGTCAGCGCGATGGCAGCGGGATCGCCGAGATCGATACCGCCACCCACAAACTGCTCCGTACTCTCGACTCCCCGCCCGGACCCGTCCGCGTTGATATCACCCCCGACGGACGCCACGTCGTCTACGGCCTTCTCGATGAAAAGGCGATCGGGTGGACCGACACGAAAACCGGTAAAGTCGCTGGTCGCGTCGACCTCCCCGCCCCGCTCGGCCAGATCGTCAGCCTCCACCTGAGCCCCGACGGCAAGGTCGCCTACGCCGCCAACGAAAATATGGATCGCGTCTACGCCGTCGATCTCGCTACCCGCCGCATCGTCAAGAATTGGACGCTTCCTAAAGGCTTCGGCCCGGATCCGGCCATGGAAATTCATTAATCTTCGGCTGGAAACTCGGCGGCGGGAACCCCACCATGCTCAAAAAGCCGCATGTTCAGTTCCGCTTCCAAGTAGCTTTCGCGCCCCGGATACTGGTCGCGATGCGCCAGCCGCGCGGCTTCAATCTCCAGGCGAAGCGCTGCATAAACATTGCCCCGCGCCCGGGCCGCCGCCAACGTATCGCGATGGCGCAGAACCAGTTTCGCCACCGCCACACTGGCCCCGCGAAACGCCCGCCAGTCGACCGGCACGGGCTCCGCAATCGGTGCCGCAACCACCAGTTCCACGGGATGCCGATGCTCCGGCTCGGTCACAGGTGCGGGCTGAATCAGCGACGACGTAACTTTGGCCTTCCGCAGTTCGAGCGATCCGGCGGCTAAGGCAGCCAACGTCTCCAATGCCGGCAGATTCGGATCTCCTTCGGAGTACAAAATCCCCAGCACGCGCGTCTTCCCCACCACCGGCACCAAGTGCGCCCGCTTAGCAATTCTCGGCTCGAACAGCGCCGCGCCCAACTGCGACGACGCCGTCAGACACACCACCGTCTCGCTCGTATCCACTACCTGCCGAAGCGCCGCGGCCTCGGCAAGGTTCACGGGCTCCACCACTAATTCGCCGGTCCCTCGCAACGCCTTCCCCAACGCTCGATCGCCATCAATCGAAAACAAGGCGACCCGATCCGCAAAGCCCGCCGCGGCATCCGCCACAATCTGAATCCACTGCTCAATCGATTCCGACTGCCGCAACGCCCGCGCCGCCCGCTGCAACTCCGCCGCTTCGGCCGGCACCGCCGCCAAACGGCTGACTAGCAAGCCCGCCACTTCGTCTCGAATCTGCGTTATTTGTGCGTTAGTCATCAGAATTGAAAAAACCCGTTATGGCGCCAAGCCCGCTACGTTCATCTCCGCCGCCCGTCGCCGCGGGCGCCAGCTCCCGCCGCATCTTGTCGAGCGTCATCGATTGAATAATCACGCGCCCTGGCCCGGTCAGAGTCGCCAAAAACAAACCTTCCCCACCGAAGATCGCCGTCTTTATGCCGCCCACAAATTGAATGTCATATTGCACCGCTTCTTCAAACGCCACGATGCACCCCGTATCCACTTGCAACTGTTCCCCCGCGGCCAATTG
>JANODS010000437.1:0-1496 GCA_031412835.1 Acidobacteriota bacterium
GCCAATGCGATTGGAATTTTGGACGTCGAAACGGCTACATTTACAAGGCTTGTGGGCCTGGGCTTCAAAGACCATAGCAAACCGGGCAACGGCATTGATGCCAGCGACCGGGACAACAAAATCAACATTGCGAATTGGCCGGTTTTTGGGATGTATCAGCCGGACGGAATTGTGTCTTTTCAAGCCAAGGGCAAGACGTGGCTGATTACGGCGAACGAAGGCGATTCGCGGGGGTATGCGGGCTATAACGAAGAGGTTCGGGTGAGCACGCTGCGGCTGGATCCGACGAAGTTCCCGACCGGCGATACGCTGAAACGGCCGGAGAATCTGGGTCGCCTGACGGTAACGAACGCGACGGGCGATATGGATAAGGACGGCGACTTTGACGAGTTGTATGTTCTTGGCGGCCGGTCGTTCTCAATTTGGGATACGACGGGGAAATTGGTGTACGACAGCGGCGACATTCTGGAGCAGATGGCGGCGAAGCTGTACCCGGCGAACTTCAACGCCAGCAGCACGAACAATACGCTGGACGACCGGAGCGACAATAAGGGTCCAGAGCCGGAGGGCGTGGCGGTCGCCGAGTTGAATGGCAGGATGTATGCGTTTATCGGTCTGGAGCGGATGGGCGGGGCGATGGTGTTCGACGTGACGGATCCGGAGAAGCCGGTGTATGTGACGGCCATCAATTCGCGGGATTTCGCCGGTAACCCGACGGCCTTCACGGCCGGCGACTTGGCACCGGAAGGAATTCTGGCGATTCCGGCGGGCCAGAGCCCGAACGGGAAGCCGTTGCTGATCACTTCGAACGAGACCAGCGGCACGATTGCGATCTATGAAATGACGCCGCCGGCCCCCGCGGTAGTGGTAGAAGCTAAGATCGTGGCGCAGGCGCGGGACGTATTCGCGCTCGAGACAGGCTTGGACGGGAGCAGTTCGACAGGGAACGGTTTGACGTACCAGTGGCGTTCGACCGGGCCTTCGGCGGCGTTGTTCCCTTCGACGGCAAACACGCCGAAGGTGACGGTGCAGTTTGGGCAGGGGCAGGGAGCGTATACGTTTGAGTTGACCGTGACCGACACGGCGGGCAACAAGAGCGTGGCGACGACGACGATCAACTATTACGGGCGGTAGCGGCCGCCTGTTTCACGTCGACGCGGCTGAGCAGGATAAAGCCGATGACGAAGAAGACGACCAGCGACAGAATGGCGGTGCGATAGCTGCCGGTGGTTTGGAGAGCCAGAGCGAAAACGAGGGGACCGAGCCAACTGGTCCCTTTGTCGCTGATCTCGTAGACGCTGAAGTACTCGGCCTCCTTGCCGACCGGGATCATGAGCGAAAATAAGGACCGGCTGAGGGCTTGGCTGCCTCCCATCACCAGGCCGACGATGAAGGACATGATGAAGAATTCTTCATGAGTCTTGACGGCGACGAAGATGTAGCCCAGGGTGAGGGCCCAGATGACGAGGGCGATGAGGATGGCCTTCTGGGTGCCG
>JANODS010000438.1:0-1083 GCA_031412835.1 Acidobacteriota bacterium
GGCGAGTCGGGCGACGTTGGAGGCGTCGACTTGGTCGAGAGCGCTGTAACGCCAGGCGCTGTTTTGACCGCCGTACTCCGGCCAGTTTTCCTTGGTGGAACCGTCCTGGGCGAGGAGGGCGGCACCGATGAGCAACAACAGGGGGGACAGCAGTCGGATCATAGCGGCATTAGCCTTTGAGCACTTGAATACAGGCGAGGGCGAAAGCTGGGAGGTCCTCGGGTTTGCGGGAGGTGACCAGGTTCTTGTCGATGACGACTTCGGCGTCGACCCATTCGGCGCCGGCGTTGATGACGTCGTCTTTGATGGCGAAGAAGCTGGTGGCTTTGCGGCCTTTCAACATGCCGTGGGCGGAGCAGAGGACCCAGGGACCGTGGCAAATGGCTGCGACCAACTTGCCTTGGGCGTTGACGCCGGCGACGAACTGATTCGCCTTCGGATGGCGACGGATGTGATCCGGGGCAAAGCCGCCGGGAGCGATGACTCCGTCAAAATCGTCAGGGCTGACGTCGTCGTAGGAGAGCTTGGCGACGCAGGGGTAGCCGAGCTTGCTGGGGTAGGTTTTACCGGCTTCGGCAC
Organism: Acidobacteriota bacterium; assembly: GCA_031412835.1. GTDB lineage: Bacteria > Acidobacteriota > Terriglobia > Bryobacterales > Bryobacteraceae. Next base: position 580 of record JANODS010000438.1, read on the forward strand.
CGACGGTGACGACTTCGACGCCCGCTTCCTGCAGGCGATAGAGGGGGTACCAGATTTCCATTTCCTGGTACATCTGGTCGACTAACATCGCGACGCGTTTGCCTTTCAGTTCCATAGTAGTTACTCCAAGTATCGTCCGGCCGCGTTGGAGCGGTCGAGCTTGCGAAAGTGATCGAGAAGAATTCGGGTGATGCCGGGGACGGGGCTTTCGGCACCGAGGTAGGCACCGAAGACGGCGAGGGCGAAGGGACGGTTTTCCAGCCAGACGATGCCGAATTCGCACTTGACGCCGTCGAGGGAGCCGGTTTTAGTAGAGGTGCGGACGGGCGTGACGGACTTGCGGACGTCGCCCTCGACTAGACCCATGAATTTCAGTATCTCGCGTGAAGAGGCCGGATCGAGGACGTTATTGGTATATAGCATTTCGGCGAGCCGGGCCATGTCGAGGGGCGTCGCGATGTTCTCGCGGTCGGCTTTGGCGGCGGGGAGGTCGATCATCTTGCG
>JANODS010000439.1:0-1607 GCA_031412835.1 Acidobacteriota bacterium
GGTCGATCATCTTGCGACGGAGGCGGATGCCGGGTAGATTCATTTCGTCCATGCGGGTGTTGACCGCGGCCATGCCGCCGACCAAGTCGATCAACTTGTTGGTGGCGGAGTTGTCGGAGTTCTGGATCATGATGGTGATCAACTCGCGGACCGTTAGGGAACCCGAGGCCGCGGTCGCCTTCTCATAGGCTGGGCTCGCGGGAACGACCTCGTCCTTCCGCACGGGAACGGGTTGGTCGTAGGAGAGTTTGCCGAGTCGGATGAGGCGGGTGACTTCGACGAGGAGGGGGACCTTGATGGTGGACGCGGTGGGGAACCAGGTTTCGCAGTGGTGGCAGAGTTGGCGGCCGGTCTTCAGATCGATGGCGGCAACGCCGACGGTGCCGTCGAAGCTGGAGTCGAAGGCGACGAGCCGGGCCATGGTTTTTGCGGTGAGCAAATCGACCACGGCGGCTTGGCCGAAAAGCGGAGCGGCCATAAAGATCAAACCAATCGAGCGCAGCATACTCTGTCCGATTGTAAACTACGAGTCTATGCAGGATTTCGAAAAGCTTGGTGCCTTCTATCTAGGCAAGACCGATCAGGGTCTGCTCCTCCTTGATTCGAAGGACTTGGTGACCCACGCGGTCTGCGTGGGGATGACTGGTTCGGGCAAGACGGGGCTGTGTCTCGGGTTGCTGGAAGAAGCGGCGATCGACGGGATTCCGGCGATCATCATCGACCCCAAGGGCGACTTGGCGAACCTGCTGTTGACCTTTCCGAACTTGGCTCCGGCGGACTTTTTGCCGTGGGTGAACGAAGACACGGCGCGGCAGAAGCAGATGTCGAAGGAGGAGTTCGCCGCCGATACGGCGACCAAGTGGAAGGACGGGTTGGCGCAGTGGGGCCAGGACGGGGCGAGGATTCAGCGGATGCGCGATGCCGCTGATTTTACGATCTACACGCCCGGGTCAAACGCCGGGGTGCCGGTGAGCGTTCTGCGTTCGTTCACGGTTCCGTCAGCGGGGATTCTGGAAGATCGCGAGGCGCTGCGGGAGCGAATTCAATCGACGGCGACGGCGTTGCTTTCGCTGTTGAATGTGACGGGCGACCCGATTCAGAGTCGCGAGCATATTCTGCTGTCGAAGCTGTTTGAGACGGCGTGGACCAGTGGCGACGACCTGGACATCGCGACGCTGATTCAGCAGATTCAGAAGCCACCGGTGAGCCGGATTGGGGTGATGGAACTCGAATCGTTCTTCCCGGCGAAGGAGCGGTTTGAACTGGCGATCTCGCTGAATAACCTGCTGGCTTCGCCGGGCTTTGAGGCTTGGATGGAAGGGGTGCCGCTGGATATTTCGAGCTTGCTCTATACGCCGACGGGCAAGCCTCGGATGGCGATTTTTTCGATTGCTCATTTGTCCGATGCGGAGCGGATGTTCTTCGTCGCGCTGCTGCTGAATCAGGCGGTGAGTTGGATGCGGACACTGCCGGGGACGACGAGTCTGCGGGCGCTGATCTATATGGACGAGATATTCGGTTACTTCCCGCCGACGGCGAATCCGCCTTCGAAGCTGCCGTTGCTGACGCTGTTGAAGCACGCGCGGGCCTTCGGGATTGGGGTGGTG
>JANODS010000440.1:0-2312 GCA_031412835.1 Acidobacteriota bacterium
TCCATGATCCGCAACGCTTCCCGAACCACTTCGCTGGCGGAGTTGTAGCGGCCAGATTGCACCTTTGACTGGACGAGTTGCTCAAGCCCGGGAGTCAGATGCACGTTCATGGGGCCACGCTTTCAGCCTCGAGTAGAGCCCGCATGGCCAACTCCTTCATTCTTTGGTGGCCGTTGCGCGCTTCAGCCGATCCGTGACGGCCGACCGCGTGAGGTGACCGACGTTAGCAGCCGGAAACAACGGCTTGCCTGGTGCGGAATCGCTGTGGGTAAGCCAACGACGAATCCGCACCGCTTTAGCCGACCAGATGGACCGTAGTCCGCAGAACCCTGCCTCTCCAGGCATCTTTAAAGCCAGGGGCAAGAGCGTTACAGAAGAGAACACTACTCTCCCAGGAAGTTGCCGATGCTGGCGGATGTCCAGGTGGCGGCCCCACAGCCGAAGAAGTCGGCATCCTCAGTCCAGATTGGACAGCGGAGGGCAAGCGCAGCAGCAAGAATGGGCCAGTCTTCGGGATCGCGGGCACCGAGACGTTTCCGCGCCGCGGCTTCGAAGTCGCCGTAAAGCTGTTGACCAACGATCGTGCCCAGCGCGGTCATCGATCGCAACGACGCGAGCCCCTTTTCCGGATTACCACCGCGCTTGGCGACCAGCACGGCCAGATGCTCTTCCGCTTCCTCATACGCGGATTCTGGAACGAAGAAGTCGATATCGTTGGCGTGCGCTTCGAGGATCCGCCGAACTCGTTGGCCGAGAACAGCACGAATCAGAATGTTGGCGTCCAGATGTTGGCGTCCAGCAACGGGGCCCTGCGCTCCATGCGGGCTACTTCGAGTTCCGCTTCTTCTCGCGGTCCGATTGGCGGATCTCCTTGTACTCCTCCATGAGCGTATCTTCAGATGCGCCCCAGGTGGCGATCATGGCATCCAACTCTTTCGCGGCAGCCCGCATGGCTTCGACTTCCGCCTTACGGCTCCGCTTCTGAGCCGGAATATAGAATCCAAGAGTCTCGCCATGACGCGTGATCGTCAACGGTCTCGCGCCTACGAGGTAACCCGCAAGGTTCTCGCGGAACTCCCGGATGCCGATCTTTTCTGTTTCCATATTGCGTACTCTGCGTACACAATAGCATGTTTAAACACTACTAGGGAGATACCGCTGTTCTTCGGTTTGCCGACGGCAGCGACTGCGTCTTGACCTCGCCGGCCGAATAAAGCCCGCGCCACGGGGATGGGCGAGCAAACGAAAAGGCTCCAAAAATTTAACCACCATCCGACGGGCAGTACGGTAACCAGTTTCTTCCAGCTAGAAGTCGCGTGTCTCGGCCAAGTGCTCTTTCGCCGCAGGTATCAGGACGTAGCGGCTTATCCGGCCTTGCGCCGATGGCCCGCGTCCAACTTATCCAGCACCCCTTGCATGAACTCTTCCCCGTCCGTGCCTGCCCCGCGGGCGGATTCCGCTAAGGATCGGTCCATACGGTTGCGAAGCGCTTGCAGTTGGATCGAGCGAACCTCGTCACGCTGCTCCATGATCCGCAACGCTTCCCGAACCACTTCGCTGGCGGAGTTGTAGCGGCCAGATTGGACCTTGGCCTGGACGAGTTGCTCAAGCCCGGGAGTCAGATATACGTTCATGGGGCCTCGCTATTCAGTCCCGAGAATAGCTCCCGTGGCCAATTCTGTCAATCTTGGACAATAGTTTGCACAGAAGCCGGAGAACTTTTGTCGCTCTCGACCGCGTGGCGTAGGAAGAAGAGAAGAGCGGCTGGATGGTGTAGTAATAGAATATGGCGCTGAATATAAAGAATGGAGCTGTCGAGCGGCTCGCTACTGAAGTCGCGCTGCTCGCTCGTGAGTCTAAGACGGAAGCCATCCGGCGGGCGCTCGAAGAGCGGAAACGGCGCCTTGAGCTCGAGGTCGTGCCGCAGGCGCTTGGGGACCGCGCCTTCCGCTACCTGGAACGCGAGGTCTGGCCGGGCCTTCCGCCTGGTGAGATTGGTAGGACGCTGACGCCTCAAGAAGAGGACGAGATTCTGGGGTACGGGCCGGAAGGGTATTGATGCTGCTGGAGACTTCGGCGATCGTGTGCGCCATTTTGCGGGAGGCTGGCAGCGAACGGCTTCACGAACTGTTCAGTCAGGCCAAGATCGTCGCCGTTGCGACGCCTTATCTGCTGGAGGCGGGACTGGTTCTGAGCGGGCGCGGAGTGGACGAGCGGGTCGCCCTACCCGCGTTTCTCGATGCGCTTCATGCGGAACGGATTCCGTTTCGTGATGAGCACCAACGGGTCGCTTTATCCGCATTTCTTCGCTT
>JANODS010000441.1:0-1431 GCA_031412835.1 Acidobacteriota bacterium
ACGCACTCGATCGACACGTACTTCGAGTACGTCTGCCGCGAAGGCTTCGAAAAGCGTCGGCCGCGCCTGGAACATATGCGCGAGAAAGGCACGCTGCGGCAACCGCTGGAGGCTTATGCGGAACGGCTGAGCCGCGAGATCAAGATGATCCAGCAAATGCAGTTTTCCGGCTACTTTCTCATCGTCTGGGACTTCATTCGCTTCGCCCGCCAGGCGAGTATTCCGGTGGGCCCGGGGCGCGGTTCGGCGGCGGGTTCGCTCGTCTCTTATGCGATGGAGATTACCGATATCGACCCGCTGCAGTACGGTTTGCTGTTCGAACGGTTTCTGAATCCAGAACGCATTTCGATGCCCGATATCGATACCGACTTCGAGCCGAAGGGCCGGGGCAAGGTGATTCAGTACGTCACCGAAAAGTATGGCCGAGAGCAGGTAGCGCAGATCATTACCTTCGGAACGCTGGGTTCGAAAGCGGCGATCAAGGACGTCGGCCGCGTGCTCGATATGACGTTTGCCGAGGTCGACAAGCTTACGAAGTTAGTGCCGCCTACGTTGAACATCCGGCTGAAGGACGCCTTCGCGCAGGAGCCCGGCTTCGATCTCGCGGCCAAAGCCGATCCGCGCGTGAAGGAGGTGATGGAGGTAGCTCTGCGCTTGGAAGGCATGGCGCGCAACGCCTCCGTCCACGCCGCCGGCGTCGTGATTTCGCCGCAGCCGCTGCGCGATCTCGTCCCGCTGTACAAGACGAACAAAGACGAAATTGTGACGCAGTACGACATGTCGGGCTTGGAGAAGCTCGGTTTGTTGAAGATGGACTTTCTGGGGCTGACGACGCTGTCGATTGTCGACGACGCGTTGAAGCTGATCGAGGCGATCCACGGCGTGAAGTTGGTGATGGAAGACATCCCGCTGGACGATCAGAAGACCTACGAAGAGATCTTTTGGAAGGGGCGGACGTCGGGCGTTTTCCAGTTTGAATCCTCGGGCATGCAGGACATTCTGCGCCGCTCGAAGCCGGAGCGGATTGAAGACCTTTGCGCGCTGAATGCGCTGTATCGGCCGGGCCCGATTCAGGGCGGTATGATCGACGACTTCATCGCGCGGAAGCACGGCAAGAAAGAGGTTGTTTTCGACTTCAAGGAGTTGGAGCCGCTACTGGGCGAGACCTACGGGGTGATCGTTTATCAGGAGCAGGTGATGCAGATTTCGAACGTCATCGCCGGCTACAGCCTGGGCGAGGCGGACCTGTTGCGGCGCGCTATGGGGAAGAAAGAAGCAGCGGCGATGGCCGAGCAAAAAGAGCGCTTTTTGAGCGGTTCGTCGAAGCTCGGCCACAATGCGAAGAAGGCCGACAAGCTGTTCGATCTGATGGCGCAGTTCGCCGGATACGGCTTCAACAAGTCGCACTCCGCGGCCTATGCGTATATGGCC
>JANODS010000442.1:0-3694 GCA_031412835.1 Acidobacteriota bacterium
ACGCTGGTACGGTTGACGCCGGAGTGGAAGGAGTTTGCGTTTGCCTATCAGGCAGCGGCGTTCTCGGCTCGAACAGCGGCGATGCGGGTACGGTTGGGACTCGATGTCGGCACGGTGGAGTTTGCCGGCTGGCGGCTCGAAGATTGGAGCAGCGAGACGACGGTGCCGCCGAGCATTGGCTTTGACGCCTACGGGGGCCAGACGGTGGATGACAGTTGGCGGGAATCGGCGCAGGAGCGAATTCGGCAGATCCGAATGGGCGGGTTGCGGGTGAAGGTGGTCGATGCGGAAGGTCAGCCGATCCACTTGGCGAAGGTGGAGGTGGAGCAGTTGCAGCACTCCTTCCGCTTCGGAACCGCGATTGCGGACGGGCCATTATTTGCGAACACCACCGACGGCGAGAAGTACCGGGCGACGATTCGGCGTCTGTTTAACTACGCGGTGCCGGAGAACGCGACCAAATGGAATTTCCAGAATGGCAATGGATGGCCGACCGCCTCTCGGATGCTCGACTGGTGCGCGGAGAACGGGCTACCGGTGCGGGGCCACACCTTGTTTTGGCCATCGTACCAGCACTTGCCGACTACTGTCCGCGACCTGCGCGGGCAGGCGTTGCGGGATGCGATCGAGATGCGGGTGAAGGATGCCACTTCGAAAACGCGGGGCCGAGTAGTGCTGTGGGATGTGATCAACGAAGCGGTGACAAACACGGAAGTGACGCGCGACGGGGGCCGCGACCTGCTTTGGAAGGCGTTTCAGTGGGCGCGGGAGATTGACCCTGACGTGGGCCTCGTTTACAACGACTACAACATTTCGAACGTGCGGGCCGGGGCGAGCGATCCGCAGCGACAAGGGATTATGCGGGTGATTCGGGAGATGATCGACAACGGGGCACCGATCACGATGCTGGGCGACCAAGGGCACATGAATGTTCCACTGACGCCGATTCCGCGGGTGCTGGAGACGTGGGATGAACTCGGGCAGTTCGGATTGCCGCTGGAGATCACGGAGTTCGACGTGGTGCTGGGCGGCATTCGCGATGAGGAGGCGCAGGGCAAGTACCTGGCCGATTATATGACGGCGGCGTTTTCGTATCCGCAGATGAAGAGTTTTCTGTTGTGGGGCTTTTGGGATGGGGCGCATTGGCTGGCGGCGCAGGGGGGCGGGATGTACCGGCGGGACTGGTCCCCACGACCGATGGCGGAAGCCTACGAACGACTCGTGCTGGGCGAATGGTGGACCCGGGAGAGGGGGGTTACGGAAGATACGGGAGAGTGGTCGACGCGCGGATTTCTAGGGCGGCATCGGGTTCGTGTAACCATTGGCGAGGCGACGCAGACGGTGGAAGTTGACTTGACCGAAGGCGGAGACGCGGTGCGGGAAGTGGTCGTAGTGGCCGCTCCGTAGGAATGCTGTCATCCTAGTAAGAACTTCTCGTGTCTTCCTTTCGCTATAAATTATTTACTGCTATTGGCCTAGCTGCTAATTCGTTGCGCGCTCATAAGCTGCGGACGTTTCTGACGTTGCTCGGCATTATCATCGGCGTGACCAGCGTCGTGCTGGTCGGGGCCGCCATTGAAGGTCTCGGAAACTATGCCGAAATTACGACCTCGAAGGCGTTCGGCAGCGAGACTTACCTGATCGCCCAGATCGCGAACGTCGGGCGGATGACCCGCAAGGAACGCGCCGAAAAGCTGCGGGTGAACAAGCAGATTCGCGGGGAAGATGTCAGCTATCTGCGGCTGACTACTGGCGATCAGATTTTGTACTCGCCTTACCGGACGCGGATCGAAGACATCAAGCGGAACGAAGTGACCTATGAGGGCGCGGCGATTTTGGGTGTGGCGGCGAACCTCCCCGACATCCGCGATGTAGTGCTGACCGATGGCCGCTTCTTTACCGAACAAGAGGAAGCGACCCGGCAAAATGTCTGCGTGATCGGCGACGAGGTCCGCGAGAAGCTTTTCCTAGGGGTGTCTCCGCTCGGTAGAAAGATCACGGTGCGCGGGGTGGAATTTACCGTGCTTGGCGTGCAAGAGAAGTTAGGCAGCGCCGGCGGACGGTCGCAGGATAATTCGGTGTATATCGCTTCGGAAGTTTTCACGAAGCTCATCGGACCGGCCAACAACATTACGATTTTCGCCAAGCCACGGAAGGAGACCGGGCTGACGCTGGACCAGAGTCTGGACATTACGCGCGTCGCTTTGCGGACCAGATTTCGCACGCGTCCGGCGCAGGCGGACAATTTCGACTTCCTGACGCCGGATTCGATCCGCGCTTTTATCGACCAGATTCTGGGGTTGATTAAGGTGGTGGTAGTTCCGGTGACGATGATCTCGCTAGTCGTCGGCGGCATCGTGATCATGAACATCATGCTCGTGAGCGTGACGGAGCGGACGCGCGAGATTGGAATTCGCAAGTCGCTCGGCGCGCGCCGGAGCGACATTATGCTGCAGTTTCTAATCGAGTCACTCATGATGTCGATGTTGGGGGGCATGATTGGGCTGGGCTTGGCGTACTTGCTGACCATGGGACTTTCGATTGCCTTCGAGGCACCGCTGGAAATCACGGGGACTTACGTGTTTTTGTCGATTTTCGTTTCGAGCACGGTGGGCGTGGTTTCGGGTTGGTATCCGGCTTCGAAGGCCGCGAGGCTCGATCCGGTGGAAGCGTTGCGGGCGGAATAGAAGAACATGACAGTCGGAACAATTTCCCTTACCGAGACGATTGGAGTGGCTTTGGACGCGGTGTGGACGAACCGCTTCCGGTCGATGCTGACGATACTTGGGATCGTGATTGGCATCACGACGGTGGTGACGGTGTCGAGCCTATTGACGGGCCTGCAGCAGGGCATCACGACATTTTTCTCGGAGTTCGGGCCGGACAATATTTTCATCGGCCGCTACTCGGGGGACCCGAATCAGGAGCCGCGCGTGAACGAGGTGCGGCGGCGCGTGGTGGGGCCGGAGTACGCGGAACTGATCAAGCGGCTGGTGCCGTCGGTGGAAGAAACGAGCGTGACCATGTTCCTGCCGGGAATCATCGGTCGGAGCCCGATCACGGCAAAGGTGCCGGGGTTCGAGTCGGATCAGGTAACCATGCAGGGAGCGTCTGCGAGCGTCTTCACGACGAACCCGTGAAACTTCATTGCCGGGCGGCCGTTCACGCAAGAGGAAGAGCAACGAGCGGCGAGGGTTTGCATTGTCGGTCCAAAGCTGGCGGCGGCGTTGTTTCCTTCGGGCGGCGGCGTGGGACAATCCGTGACGGTCGCGGGGCAGGAGTACGCGATTATCGGAATTACGGAGGAGGCCAAGGGTGGTTTCTTCGGGGAGAATCCGATTGATCGTCAGGTGACGGTGCCGCTGTCGGTGGCGCGCTTGCGTTACCCCGGAATCGACCGGTTCAGTGTGACGGCGAAGGCGCTGCCGGGCAAGCGAGAGGATGCGTATGAAGAGATACGTGGGGTGATGCGCCGTTTTCGAAAAGTGCCAACCGCGGCCGAGGACGACTTTTCGATCACGACGGCGGACCAGATTATCGCGCGGTTCAATTCGATCAACGGGCTGATCATACTCGTCTCAACCGCGTTGTCGGGGTTGGGCTTGCTCGTCGGCGGGATTGGGGTAATGAACATCATGCTTGTCAGCGTGACGGAACGGACTAAGGAGATCGGCACGCGAAAGGCGCTGGGGGC